>JALSLF010000615.1 GCA_026988445.1 Bacteroidales bacterium | reverse complement strand
AATGATAAATATTTAATTGATTATCAGAAAACCAAAACGGGAAAACTGCAAATGGTGTTTCATAAAACAAAACCGGAAAACCGTTATCAAATGTTGGTACAAATTTATTTACCACCCGCTTGGTTTAATTTGAGCGCATTATCCGTAACACAGGCACAAAGTAAAGAAGAAATAGTAAAAGACGATGCTTATTGGGATGAGTTTTATGCAAAAAAAGCAGCAAAAAAGGCAAAAAAAGATAAATCGAACTGGTGGATTTGGATATTGGTAATACTTGCCGGTTTTTATTTTATTGTGATAAATAAACATAGATCCATGTCGAAAGTAATCAATCAAAAAGATGAAATTGACTGGGGAAAACTGGATTGGACACCACCACAACTAACACTCTCGCATTATCATATCGACGGTAAAATTTGTACTACATTGAATCCGCTTGAAGCAGCATTTTATTTGGAAATACCTTTTAAAAGTATCCTTAGCGGGATGATTAAATCATTGGAAATGCGCGGTATTATCAGTATTAGAAGAAAATCACCCCTTTTTGCACAAGTAAAAGGTACACCGGAACAATTTGGTTTAGACGAATACGAAACACAGCTTTACAATTCACTTGCCGATGATGGAGAGTTTTCGCAAGAAGAACTGAGTGATTTATTAAATTTAATTGTTAAAAATATCCAAAAAAAGGCTTGGGATTGCGATGTTGAAGAAACTAAAAAGTACTATCGTAAATTAATGAACGAATGGATGCAAAAAAACATTCCGCAAGAGCGGCAAGAAGTATTTCGCACAGAAAGGCAAAACCATTTATGGTGGTATTGGTATAACACAAGGCACAGTAGTTTATTTTATCAAGATGATGATTATGATTATTGGGATTTTAACCCGCATGAATTGGAATATGATATACCGGTAAATATTGATCATATTACAGCCCCTTCCTTAGACATTATTGAGAATATAAATGTTTGCCACGATGCTTGTCATTCGGCTTGCCACTCAGCTTGTCATTCGGCTTGTCATTCAGCTTGTCATTCAGCTTGCCACTCAGCATGTGTAAGTGGTGGTTCGCATTAAAGAAGCATTTCAATTTCCGGGCACAAAATGCAAAGCTACAAAGACAAAATATAAATTTAAAAAAAGAAAATGTTTCAATTTAAAAAAAAGAAAATAAAAGGCATCGATTGGGTAGATGAGTTTATAAAAAATATTCGTCCGTATGTATTTGTGCGATTGGAAGATAATATTTTAATTAAGCAACCCAATCAGGCAACTCAAATAAACGCAACAGCTGCAAAAATAATGAAATTTTTACTTGATGGCGGCACAACCGCAGAACTGCTTGAAAAAACAGGCACGGATAAAGCCGAAGAAATTGAAAATTTTGTATTTGCGGTTAAAAAATATCTTGAAAACAAATTAGACGAATATTCATTAAATCCCGCAGTAAAAAAAGAAACATTTTCTTTAAATTTCAGTAAATTACCGGTTTTATCCGAATTGGCACTTACTTATAAATGCAACCTTACTTGCAGATTTTGTTATGCAGGATGTAATTGTACCGTGAACCCAACCGGGAGTAATGATGAGCTTAGTATAGAACAGTTTAAAGATATTATCGATACCATTTATAAAGAAGCACGAGTTCCATCCATCAGCTTTACGGGTGGCGAACCTACTTTGCGAAAAGATGTATTGATGGCTTGTACAGAATATGCAAAAAAATTAGGTATGCGCGTAAATTTAATTACCAACGGGACATTAATTAACGCACAATATGCTAAAGATTTAAAAAATGCCGGATTAGATTCGGTACAGGTAAGTATTGAAGGAGTTACGGAAGAAACACATGATATATTGGTGGCACATAAAGGTGCTTACAAAAAAAGTGTGAAAGCAGTAGAGCTTTTTAAAAAGCAAAATATTTATGTTCACACAAACACAACTTTAAATCAAATAAATGCCAAAGAAAGTGTTTTATTTCCCGAATTTGTAAAAAATGTATTGGGAAATGAACGTTTTAGCATGAATTTAATGATACCGACAGGCAGCAGCGTATTTAACGAAGGCTTAATAATTAAATACAGCGAAGTCGGTAATATCATAACAAAAATTCAGCACAACAGTAAAAAATACGATGTAGAATTTATGTGGTATTCGCCTATACCTATGTGCATGTTTAATACCATAACCAATGAATTGGGCAATAAAGGTTGTGCCGCTTGCGACGGACTAATTTCGGTAGGAGCAAACGGTGATGTACTGCCATGTTCATCTTATGATGAGCCGGTAGGTAATTTACAAAAGCAAAGCTTTAGTACAATTTGGAATGCCGATAAAGCCAAATATTTACGAAATAAAGAGTATGCCCATCCAATCTGCCAATCCTGCGATCATCTAGCAGTTTGCAACGGTGCGTGTCCGCTTTATTGGCGAAATATGGGATATGAAGAGTTGGAAAAAATTCATCGTAAAAAAGCTATTCGAGCATAATTATATCCAATAAAATTAACATTAAAAAAAATAAAAATGGGTTCTGTTTCATTATCAAAAGAAAATAACAGCATTATTGTATTTCATGTTTGGAAATCATTACCGTATAAATTACGTATGATGATAAGTTTTTTCCTAATTGTAGTTGGGCTAATTATTCAATACTATGGCAGCCTGTATCTCGGCTTACTTTTTGTATTGGGCGGCAATATGCTTACACTGGTAAAAGGTTACGATAACCGTATAAAATTAGGCAGGTATTCGGCTACGGGAGAATGGGTAAAAACTGATAAAGAACATTTAGACCAAATTGTTGAAATGAACAAAAAAGTAAACAAACTGAAAAGCAGTTTTCTTGATATAAGCAGTAAAGGTGCTTTTTTGTTTATAGTATTAGTTTTTGTACTTGTTGTGCTCATAAGCATTGCATTTGACCAAAATAATTACTATTTAAAAATGATGGTTTTTAATACTGCCATTTTGTTTTTACCGCATTGGTTTACAGGCTTAAACCAGTTCACCGATACACCATATTTAGTACGCAAAATTTTAATTTATAAGAAAGTACTTAAAGAATATGATACAGACTTACAAAATAAAAAAGTAAGTTTTATGATTTTTGTTAAAGGAAAAGACGATAAACTGCCTAGCGATGTAAAAATGAAAATAGATTTTGAAAATCAAACAGATAATTTTTTAGGTTTGTATGCTCAAATTGCTGCAAATTCAATTCAAGGAAAATTTTATCCGTATTTTTATATGGTAATGGTAGCAAAAGAACAAATGAAAATGACCGATAAATATTTTAATCAATTAGAAGTTTCAAAGCCGTTAATCAAAGAAAAAAGTAAAGAAAATAATTTGGATATTATCATCATCAGGCAACATACTACTAAAACAAGCGGATACTATACAACTCCAAAAAGAGTGAATAAAATTTTTACTACCGGTTTAGCTGCTGCGGAATTTATTCTGAATAATGAAATTTAAAACGGTTTACGTAAACAAATATAACTTTTAGATACAGATTTAGAACACACATAACAATCGGTTTATATGTTACAAGATAAATACGCCCATAACTAATATAGAAAAACACCAATTACCAATAAATCCATCCGCCTGTAACAGGACTTATTTAAATAGCTATAAAGAGGCACTTTTGTTACGTGTACCTTACATTTTTCTATGCGAATATTTGCTATTTATACTCATGGGGTAACATTCGTTTTGAAAAAAGTTTATTAAACTTTATGTTTTTTGCATGGTATTTGTTACATTTACTCATTGTAAAATACAATATTACAGGCTAATAGCTATATATTTGTATACATTATGTACACAAAAATTTATTATATGCAATTAAAGATTCTGGTTTTATTGTAGTTTACACAATCATAATATAATTGATACATAAATTTATAAGCTGTTTTATATAATGAAAAAGTTTAAATTATTTTCCGATTTTCGTTCCTACATTTTTATAGGCACAATTTTACTCTTTTCTTTTGTTTTTATAAGTTTTGATGATAATGATGATTTTGAATTAGCCAAGAATTTAGACATCTATCAAACACTTATTCGCGAATTACGCTTATATTACGTAGATGAAATTCATTCGGATAAAATTATAAAAACATCGATTGATAAAATGCTGGCTTCCTTAGACCCCTATACGGTGTATTATCCCGAATCTAAAATCGAAGATTTTAAATTTATGACCACCGGAAAATACGGTGGAGTTGGTGCTTTAATCCGTAAAGATACCGCAGGAATAATTATTGAAGAGGTATATCAAAATTATCCGGCTTATAATGCAGGTATCCGCCCCGGGGATATTATTAAAAGTGTTGAAGGTGTTCCCGTAAATAGTGCAAACACATCAAGTATCAGCGATTTATTGAAAGGCGTTCCAAATACCGAGGTACATGTTAAAATTTATCGCCCTTACACAAAAGAACTCAAGGATATCAGTATAAAAAGACAACAAATTCGGGTGAAAAATGTACCTTATTACGGAATGATAAATTCGGAAACCGGCTATATAAAACTGACCGATTTTACACAAATGGCTTATGAGGAAGTAAAACACGCTTTAATATCATTAAAAGAACAAAATGCAAACTATTTAATTTTCGATTTACGCGGAAATCCGGGAGGATTATTAAATGAGGCAGTAGATATTGTCAGTTTGTTTGTAGAAAAAGGAACTCCCGTAGTTAGTATGAAGGGAAAAATGACCCGTTGGAATCAATCCCTGAGTACTAAAAAAGCACCGGTAGATAAAGATATTCCCATTATTGTCTTAATAAATCGAAATTCGGCATCTGCTTCGGAAATTGTTTCGGGTGCTTTACAAGATTTAGACAGGGCGGTAATCCTAGGCGAACGCTCTTTTGGTAAAGGACTGGTACAAACTACGCGCGATTTATCTTATAACACAAAACTTAAAATTACAACAGCTAAATATTATATTCCAAGCGGAAGATGCATTCAAGCATTAGATTATTCGCATCGAAATCCGGATGGAAGCGTAGGGCATGTACCGGATTCTTTAATCAGTGAGTTTAAAACTAAAAACGGGAGAACGGTTTATGATGGCGGCGGTATTTTACCCGATGTAGTAAATAAACAGGAGTACATGAATCCCTTGGCACAATTTCTTACAAAAAATTTTGTAATTTTCGATTATGCCAATCGCTACTATTTTGAACATGACAGCATTGAGTCAATTGATAATTTTAAAATCAGTGAAACAGAATATAATAAATTTATAAATTTTGTAAGCAGTAGAAATATAAAATATCAAAGCAATACGGATAAAAGTTTACAACAATTAATTAAAACGGCAAAATCGGAAAAATACTATGATAAAATTTCCAATGAAATTAATAAACTGCAAGAAGAATTAAAACATGATGTTCATGACGACTTAGAATATTTTAAAGAGGATATTAAACGTATTTTGGCTTATGAAATTATTAAGCGCTATTATTTTCGTTCCGGTTTGTACGAATACGATTCAAAACACAGTAGTGATGTTAAATTAGCTTTAAAAGTTTTTAAAGAAAACGGAAAATACAATAAAATACTGAATAAATAGAATCCCCTAATTCATTTTCAGTAAATAAAAACCTTGTCCAAATCGGCAAGGTTTTTTCTTTGGTACTTTTTACCACTAAGGGCACTAAGCTAGCCTATGGCAAAAGACTTTAGCCATAGATCCGCCAGTAGTCGGACACGTGAACACAGATGTTTTTTTAAGTGCAATTACCTACAAGATACCAGAAACTAGCTACCAGTTACCAGCCACCAGTTACCAGAAACAATTCACCAAAGACCAAACAAATTTTAAACATCCGCGACAGTTTAATATCTAACTATCAAAGCTCTTTCATAAGCATCAAAAACATTTGATTTAAGGACTTTTCTATATTATGATAAGATTTTATATCATTCGCAACATAAATAAGCATCAAGGCAAGTTTTTTATCGTTTATTTCTAAGTGGTCCTGCA
>JALSLF010000614.1 GCA_026988445.1 Bacteroidales bacterium | reverse complement strand
TTTAAAAATAACAAATACGAACGGATATTTTATAAAGTTGACCAAAAAATAAGTACGGCTAATTACAAGCAAGTATATTATCTGACACGTCTTTCAGATGCCGTTGAAGAAAACCTGGATTGGTTTGATGAAATTGAAGAAAACGAAAACATTAATAAAGACTCTATTTATGCTTTGATGGAGCAAAATTTTGCTTTGTTGAGAAATGAGATGGCTAAAGAATCAAAAAGGGTAAAAAAGATGCCTTTTAAAGATTATGATTTATTAGATATAGCTAACTTTGACGATGATGCAGCAGATGATATAATTGCTCATATTGATAAATGGCAGGATTATTATAGTAAAATATTTGCTAAAGCCGACAAACGCAAACAGTATATTATCAATTACATGAATGAAAAAAATCCGGGTAGTTATTTAAAACTCAGGAATAAATATCATAACGAGAAATTGCATGATATTGTGATAAATACTTATGAAAAAAATAAAATACTGAGGCATAAAAATGATTTAATTCAGCAATATGAACCTATTTTCCATATTCCGGATAATTTTAGCACTATTGGAATTCGTGCACATTTTTATGCGCCCAAAAAATATTTTTTAGGAAATTATTACAATACTTTTTGGTTTGATGTAATTATTATATGGGTAATGACTATATTGTTATATATACCTTTATATTATGATCATCTTAGAAAGACAATCGAATTTTTTGGTCGATTAGACTGGAAAAAATTTATTCCTAAAATGAAGAAAAAAGAGATTTCATAAAAAAATATTGTAGTTTGTTCAAAATCATAATTTTTTTACTGATTAATTTTTAATATTTTTGGAAAATAATCATTACTTTTGATAAAAAGAAACAGTTTTAAAATGTTAAAAAAACTTTTATTTATTTTTGGGATAGGTTTACTCTTTACAGTATTTACCTCGTGCGGAAACGGTTCAAACGATGATGAACCTAATTTTGATGATATTCCGGAAGATGTACCGGAAACAGCGAACCAAATTGATGAGAATGCAATTAACGGTATCCTGGAGAGTTTCTCATCACCGGTTGAAATGGCTGCTTTAATTGAAGATTTAGGAGTTCCTTTTTCTAAAAAGTACCTATGTTCACCGGATTTGGCAAATGATTACGATACCAATTTTAAAAAAGCACTTGGTTTAGGAGTTCTTAGTGCCGATTTGGGATATTTAAATGTGTATGAAAAAACAGCCGAGATTGTCAATTACCTAACGGTTATAAAAAGTATTTCGGATGAATTAAATATTGGGCAATTTTTTGATTTTCAAACACTTAAACGTTTAGCTACGAATAACGACAATATGGACTCTTTGATGTTTCTTTCGGTAAACAGCTTTCATCAAATGGATGAACATTTAAGAAAGAACAATAGAAGTAATCTTAGTGCGTTAGTAGTAACAGGAGTATGGTTGGAAGGTCTTTATTTAGCAACTCAGATTATTAAAGAAGATGCTTCAAGTGCTGCTCTTCGAGATAGAATAGGTGAGCAAAAGTTAGTTTTAACCGACTTGTTTAGAATTTTACAGGTGTATAAAAGTCAAGACAAGAATTTTGAAAACCTTGTTGTAGATTTTGACGAACTAAACAAAGCTTATGAACCGGTTATTATTACTTTTATTGAAGGTGAAACCAGAACAGAAGAAATAGACGGTGTTACGGTGGTTATCCAAGAAGACAAAAGTGAAGTGGAAATGACCGATGAACAACTTGATAAAATAGTCAACATAGTTGAAAAAATACGTAATAAATTAATTTCTATATAATATGAACAAGGTAATTCTATCATTATTATTTTTGGCGTTCATAGTAGGCGGAATCAGTGAAAAATCGAATGCGCAGTGTAAACAGCAAGTTGTTTATCAGTGTGCTACAAATATTGATAAAGCTATCTATTTAAGAGACTTTAATACAAAACTCAGAAAAGGAAGATCAGGACAGCCTTCCGGTACAAAATGGGCAGTTGTATTAAATAAAGGTACGCATTACCGGTTTACTTTGTGTACGCAAAGTGGATTTGAAAAAAGTGTGGTTTTAACATTGTTTGATTCCAAACATCCGGAAAAAACAAGACCTTATCAGGTTACAAAATATACCGGTAATAAAAAAACAAGTAATCGCTTTGATTTTATTTGTAACAAGTCCGGTACTTACTATATATCTATCCGCTTTAAAGAAGGTATGGAAAGTAAAAAATCATGTGCGGTTGGTATATTGGCTTTTGTAGGTAAAAATAAATAACTTGAAGTGTAAAACTAAAAAAATACGGGAAAGTTTGTGATATTCTTTCCCTTTTTTTGTTTGTTTTCGGCTATAAATATTTTTTGAGTAAAGTACGCATTTCTTCCTGTAATGATAAGGCTTTTTCACGTGCAGCCTGTGCAAAATTTTGTTCATTACTTGCAAAAATAATTCCTCGTGAAGAATTCACAATTAAACCACAGTTTTTATTAATACCGTTTATTACAACTTCTTGCAAACTACCTCCTTGTGCACCAATGCCCGGAACCAATAAAAAATGATTTGGAACAAGTTTACGAATAGCTTTTAAGTGTTCGGCTTTTGTTGCACCAACTACAAACATCGTATTTTCATTTGAACCCCATTTCAGCGTTTCGTTAATTACTTTTTCATACATGTACATGTTTTCATCGGGTAGCCATGAAAATTGAAAATCCTGTGCACCGGTATTTGAGGTAAGTGCCAGTACTACAACCCATTTATTGCTAAAACTTAAAAAAGGCTCAACGGAGTCTTTTCCCATGTACGGTGCAACCGTAATTGCATCAAAATCCATTTGTTTAAAAAAGGCTTTTGCGTATTCTTTTGAGGTATTTCCAATGTCGCCGCGTTTGGCATCGGCAATTAAAAATAATTCAGGATAATTTTTGTTTAAATAATTAACCGTTTTCTCCAAACTTTTCCACCCTTCTGCACCACGGCTTTCATAAAACGCAATATTGGGTTTGTAGGCAATACATAAATCGTGTGTTGCATCTATTATCTGTTTGTTAAATTCAAATACAGGGTCGTCTAAACCCAGTAAATGGCTTGGTATTTTTTCAATAGCACTGTCTAAGCCAATGCATAAAAAACTTTGCTTTTTAACAATTTCTACCGTAAGTTCTGAAAATTTCATGTTTTTTCTTATTCATCCAAACTACTTTCTTTCATTTTCTCCGCATTTTCAGCTACTTGTAATTTTTCAATAATTTCACCAATATCACCATTCATAATATTGGGCAAATTATACGAAGTATAATTTATCCGGTGGTCGGTTACTCTTCCTTGCGGGTAATTATAGGTTCTTATTTTTGCCGAACGGTCGCCTGTTGAGACCATTGTTTTGCGTTTCGACGAAATTTCATCAAGATACTTTTGATATTCTAAATTATAAATTCGCGAACGCAATTCTTTCATGGCTTTGTCCAAGTTCTTTAATTGCGACTTTTCATCCTGGCAAGTTACAACAATTCCCGTTGGCTCATGTGTTAAGCGTATTGCCGAATAGGTTGTATTTACCGATTGACCGCCCGGTCCCGACGAGCAATAAGTATCTTTCCGAATATCATTCGGGTTTAAGTCAATATCAAACTCTTCGGCTTCGGGCAAAACAGCCACCGATGCTGCCGATGTATGCACACGTCCTTGTGTTTCGGTTTGTGGAACGCGTTGTACACGATGCACACCTGATTCATATTTTAAAATACCATACACCCCATTGCCTTCAACCGAGAATACGATTTCTTTATATCCGCCCGATGTGCCTTCCGATATATTGGTAATATTCGTTTTCCAACCTTTCGATTCGCAAAATTTAAAATACATACGTGCTAAATCACCTGCAAAAATACTTGCTTCATCGCCTCCTGTACCGGCTCTGATTTCAACAATGGCATTTTTATCGTCTTCAGGGTCTTTCGGTACCAAAAGCATTTTTATTTCCTCTTCCAAAGCAGGTAATTGAGCATTAAGCTCTTCTAACTCTTCTTTTGCCATTTCTTTAAGTTCAGCATCTTCTTCTTCCGATAAAATTTCTTTTGACGACTCAATATTGGCTAATATGTTTTTATATTTTTTATAGGCTTCAATCAGGGGTTCAAGCTCTTTATATTCTTTATTTAATTGCACATATTTTTTCATATCCGAAATGGTTTCCGGATCGGTAATTTTTTGTTGAATATCATCAAATTTTATTTTGATGGCTTCTAATTTTTCTAATAGCATATTTTCGTTGCTCATGGCAAATATTTTGATTTTTTGATAAAGTATTTAATGAATTGATACGGAAATAGATTTGCTAATCGTAGCTAATAAAACCGGTCGGTATGTGATTTATAAATATTCACTTTTAAAATTATTTTTTGCAAAGGTATATTTAATAACGAAATTGACCAAATTCACTTTTTATAGTAAGCATTGTTTCATCGCAATCAATGCAATAACCAACAACTTGTGCATCAATATTAAATGATTTTGAAATATCAATAATATCTTGAGCAAATTCTTGGGGCAAATAAATTTCAAACCGGTGTCCCATATTAAACACTTTGTACATTTCTTCCCAAGAAGTTCCCGATTCCTCTTGAATAATTTTAAACAGCGGGGGCAATTCAAACATATTATCTTTGATAATATGTAAATCATTTACAAAATTCAGTATTTTAGTTTGTGCACCGCCCGAGCAATGTATCATACCGTGAATATTTTGGCGATGCTGTTCCAGTATTTTTTTAATTACCGGAGCATAAGTACGGGTAGGAGAGAGCACCAATTTGCCTACATCAATACCCAAATTTTCAATTTTATCCGTAAGTTTATATTTACCTGAGTAACAAAGCTCTTTGGGTACTTGCGGGTCAAAACTTTCCGGATATTTTTCAGCCAAATAATGCGCAAAAACATCGTGGCGTGCCGAGGTCAAACCATTACTGCCCATACCGCCGTTGTATTCCTTTTCGTAGCTTGCCTGCCCGTACGATGACAAGCCCACAATAATATCGCCGGCTTGAATTTTTTCGTTACTAATCACATCCTTGCGATTCATTCGGGCAGTAACCGTTGAATCAACAATTATGGTGCGTACCAAATCGCCCACATCAGCAGTTTCGCCACCCGTACTGTATATATTTACGCCAAAACTTCTCATTTCAGCCAAAAACTCTTCCGTACCCTCAATAATTGCCGATATTACTTCGCCCGGTATCAAATTTTTATTTCGCCCGATGGTCGATGAAAGCAAAATATTATCCGTAGCCCCCACACAAAGCAAATCATCCGTATTCATCACAACAGCATCTTGCGCAATACCTTTCCAAACCGATAAATCGCCCGTTTCCTTCCAATACATATAGGCTAATGATGATTTAGTACCTGCACCGTCGGCATGCATAACCGTACAAAAATCCTCATTCCCACTCAAAACATCAGGAACAATTTTACAAAAAGCATTCGGAAAAATTCCTTTATCAATATTCTTAATTGCATTATGCACATCCTCTTTCGATGCCGATACGCCGCGCAGTTTGTACCTCGATTCGCTCATAGCCAAAAACAAATAAAAATTAACAGAATAATTTGCAAAGTTAACATACCTTTTTGTGTTTTTAATAATAAACAAAACAAATTTTATGAATATTTTTATCGGGGCGGCTACGGGCTTTCCGCTCATAGTCCTCAGCTGCAAAAGCACAAAACCACTCGCCGCAAAAGTAGCTTCCGTTGGTCGCTCTTTTGCGGCGGGTTTTGTAGCTTTTACAGCTTGCGGGCTAACCGCTTCAATCCCTGCCGCAGCTCACTCAAACCTGTCAGTGTGCGCAAGCACCTGACAGAGTTTCTTTTGTTCCAGCCCCCAAACCTGCCAGTGTGCGTAAGCACCTGACCGTGTTTGATTTTTAGGTATTACTGTGAATTTAGTGGAAACAGTAAAAAATAAATTTTGATAATGTGTTTTTATTGAACTATCCGGCTTGGATGTCCGAACTTAGATGACCAAAGTTTATTTGCTTC
>JALSLF010000613.1 GCA_026988445.1 Bacteroidales bacterium | reverse complement strand
AAAAATAATTCAGTGTTCGTAAAATTTATAGCCGACTCAGGTAAAAATTTAGACCAATGCTCAGTTGCGATATAAGGTATTTTATACTTCCTTTTTAAATATAATGCAAAAACACCCGCAGGAAAAAGTACATTCAAATGAACAATATCCGGTTTTTCAATAATAGAAAAAGCTTTTTTAAAAGATTGTAGTTTAATGAAAAAGTTTTTAAAAGTTTTTATAATACCAAAATGGCTTTTAATTTTTCGATGAAAAACCCTAATTTCTCGAACACCATTATTTTCAATATCTTCAATAAATATTTTTTTATTTTGCTCTACAGATGCAATGTGTATTACGGTAACCTTACAATATAAAGCAACTGCTCGGGCATGCCGTTGTATGAAATCGCCGTTAAAAGGTAAAAACCTTGTAGGATACCATGAAGAAATAAACAATATGTTCAACTTTTTATTCAAGTTTTACAGAATATTAATTAATCTGTCGGACGATTAAGTACAGAATGCAATAGATAATCATTCGGTATAAGTAGATATTTAGATTTTTTCAAAATAGATTAAAATAAAAAACACAAATAGCTGTATATCAGCACGATTTCGTTTTCAAGCAACTGTTTACTAAATAATTTAGTCATATATCTATTCTAATATTATGGCAAAAGTAGCATTTTTAAAAAAATAATTTTATTTTTACTAAAATTTAGCACAAATCGGTTTGAAACATACCGGTAAATAATAATATAAATTAAACTTCGTTTTTAAATATATAAAACAAGCATGATTAAAATAATTGTTAAACACACAGGGATATGATTATTTTAATCATGCGGATTCATGAGACCTTTAAGGTTAATAAAAAATAAACTCATGAAAGTTTTTGATATAAGATTTTTAAATAAACATATGGCTTAATCATCAAAATCTTATTCTTAAACAGAATAAATGCTTACTTTTGGCATGATTTTTTCAGATGAAAGATTAAGATTTATCAAATTAAAGAGCTTAAAAACAAGTTAGTTCATACAGAAAAAACGCTGTAATGGACAATTTAGAAATTACATAATATAAACGTATGAAAAGAGTACTATTAAGCATCGCTCAACTATTTTTGATAGCATTGTTTGCAAATGCACAAACTGTTGATATGGTTCCGGTTGAAGGAGGTTCCTTTTATATGGGAAATGATTATTCAGTAAGTGAAGATGAAGGTCCGGAACACAAAGTAACCCTTACAAGTTTCTCAATGTCTAAGTATGAAATAACTTTTGACCAGTTTGATCGTTTTTGTGTAGCTACCGGTTGGAAAAAACCCGATGATGCACAGCTGGGTAGAGGTAAAAATCCGGTAATGAACGTAAGTTGGGAATCAGCAGTTATGTTTTGCAACTGGCTTAGCAGAGTAGATGGTTACGATAAATGCTATACAATTACACGAGATAGTGCAGCAACAGTGGTTACTTGCAATTTTAATGCAAACGGATATCGTTTACCTACCGAAGCAGAATGGGAATATGCAGCCAAAGGTGGTAGCCAAAGTAAAGGATATGCATACAGCGGAGGAGACAATCCCGATGAAGTAATGTGGTATGCAGGAAATTCTAACGGAAGACCACATCCGGTAGGAACTAAAAAACCTAATGAACTGGGACTTTATGATATGTGCGGTAATGTGCGGGAATGGTGTTGGGATTTATACGGCAAAGATTATTATAAAAAAAGTCCTGAAAATGACCCTACCGGACCCGAACACGGAGTTCAAAGAGTATATCGTGGCGGCGGATGGAGTTATAAATTAAACTATATGCGAATTACAGCAAGAGAATCAATGGGGCCCAAAAAGAATTATGGAAATATTGGTTTTAGAGTCGTTCGTAGAGAATAAAAGTATTTACTTTAAAAATGAATAAAAAATGTCGATAATTATCGACATTTTTTATTTATAAATATACATAATGTTAAAAAATATTAAAATTTGTACATAAAACTTGTCATTGCAAATATTTTTTTTACTTTTGTAATGGCAAAATACAAATTTCGGCAAAATTATTGCGGGTTCTTAATGATGTAAAAAGCCAATTATTCGTAATTAAAACCTTTTAAAAAATGCAAAATACTATAAGAGTTGAAAGAGCCAAGCAAAATATGACTCAAGGCGAATTAGCAGAAGCAATTGGTGTGTCGCGCCAAACTATTCATGCTATTGAAACCGGAAAATTTGCACCATCGGTAATCACAGCCCTGAAAATTTCACAATTTTTCAACACAACTGTTCAGGAAATTTTTCAACTCGAAGATGACGAACAAGTTAATCCGGTAGAAGATTAATCATTTATTCTAAGTCAAAAAAATATGCTTTTAGTAATTTCTCCGGCAAAATCATTAGATTTCTCAATACAAAAAAACATTGAGGGTACTTCTATTCCCCCCTTTTTAAATGAAAGTAAATTATTAGTGGAAAGATTAAGACAGTTCCGCACGGAAGAATTATCCAAATTAATGAATATAAGTGCGAAACTTGCCGAACTAAACTATGAACGATTTGTTAAGTGGCATCTTCCTTTTAATCTTGATAATGCCAAACCGGCAATTTTTGTTTTTAAAGGTGATGTTTATCAAGGCATGGATATTGAAAGTTTCAGTAATGAAGATATTGAATTTGCAAACCGGCACCTTAGAATACTTTCCGGATTATACGGTGTGCTTAAACCATTAGATTTAATACAGGAGTATCGTCTTGAAATGGGTACAAAACTTGAAAACCGGAAAGGAAAAAACCTTTATGAATTTTGGGGAGATAAAATTACCACTGAAATAAACAAAGCCATTGAACAGAGTTCCGGCGAAAAAGTATTGATAAATCTTGCTTCTAATGAATATTTTAAATCGATACAAAAGAAAAAACTTAATTACGAAGTAATTACACCCGTATTCAAAGACTACAAAAACGGGCAATACAAAATAATTAGTTTTTTTGCTAAAAAAGCACGCGGAATGATGTCGCGATTTATTATTCAAAATAAAATTGAAAAAGCCGAAGATATTAAAGCCTTCAATTTAGCAGATTATCACTTTAATCAAGAGCTTTCCAAAGATAAAGAATGGGTATTTACCCGTTAAAATTTTAGTTCTCATAATACCTTAAATCCGCAACTATCTTCTACTGCAAAGCCAGTACCATGTCCGACTACCGGCGGATGCACGCCATTATTGGGAATGCTCGTTTTTCGATACTCATCGTAACTAATGCTACGTTTGCGTGTCTCAAAACTGCGCTACACCAATACTGACGCACACCCGCCGGTAGTCGGGCAAGTTTCTGGCTTTTCGCTACGAATATAGCTGCGGATTTAAGGTAATAGTATTTTTTCCTCTTTACTTATTGCACACTTAAAGCAATTGCTGTACTTTTGCTGTTTAGCAAAAACAGAATATGGAAAAACAGTTTATCATCGTTTTAAAACAACACCGAATTTTTGGTTGGATTGCCAAACCTTACCGGGTAAAAAAAGAAAATGAAAATTTTTTTGAGATTATTGAATCAATTTCAGCTTTGCATCCCGATAAAAAAATGAATGAGTTTTCGGATATTGAGCAAAAACTGATAAAAACAGCCGATTTGTACTCGGAACAAGAAATTACCAAACTTTTTTCAAAAAAAAAGCAAAGTAGTCGGGATTTTATCTACAATATTAAAGATGAAACAACAATAAACAATATTCGTAAATACATTGAAAAACGCCTTGTGAAACTTCTTGATTTAGTTCGTGAATCAAATATCCCGCTTTATCAAAATGCCGATAGTAAAAACGTATATTATGAAGACCGTATTGAACCGCAAAAAGGATATGCCGAAACTGTTTTTAATTTTGAGAAAAATCAGGAAAGCAGTAAATATTTTTTATCAATAAGTGATGGGAAAAATGAACTAAGCCTTTTTAACAAAAACGGACAAATTATTACCAATTCACCATGTACACTTTTACTTGAAAACAAATTGTATTTTTTTAAACCGGAACCCGAAGGTGTGGACGGAAAAAAATTACTACCTTTTTTTACGAAAGAGTTTGTAAATATTCCGAAATCAAGCGAAAAAAAGTACTTTGAAACTTTTGTATTAAAATCAATTGAAAAATACAATGTTAAAGCATCGGGTTTTGAAATAAAAAAGCCAAAAACAATTCCTCAAAGTATATTAATTTTTGAGAAAGACTGGAAAGACCGCTTTAATATGATTTTAAAATTTGATTATAAAGGCAATTTGATTAGCCCGCAATATCCAAAAAACAAATTTGTTAAACCACATCTGAATACAAATAATTATCAATTTGAAGTTTTAGAAAGAAATTATGATTTTGAACAGAAAAAGATTGCTTTTTTGCATTCAATAGGCTTAACGGATAGCGGTAATCATAATTACAAAATCAAAAATCTTGACGATGAAAAGCACAATGAAACCGAAATGATTGAGTGGTTAAATAAGTACGGCAACGTTTTAACAGAAAACAATTTTGAAATAAGACAAAAGTTTTTTAATAAAAAATATTTTATCGAAAAAGCTTGGATTGATTTTAAAGTAGATGACAGAAATGACTGGTTCGATGTTAGGGCAACGGTTAATTTCGGGAATATTAGTATTCCGTTTAAAAAATTACGCAATCATATAAAAAACGAAATTAAAGAATTTAAACTTCCTAACGGTGAAATAGCGATTATTCCCGAAGAATGGTTTGCAAAATACAAAGATTTTATGCTTTTCAGCAAAGATTTTGGCGATTCGATAAAATTGGACAAGCATCATTTTCAAGTACTTGCCGATGACTTAGAAGAAATTGATAAAAATTTAGTTAAGAAAATAAATCAAATCAAACATAAAGAATTTGATTTAGCAGAAACTGTTCAGGCAACACTACGTCCTTATCAAAAAACCGGATACAACTGGATTAGTTCTTTGTTTGAGAATAATTTTGGTGCCTGCCTTGCCGATGATATGGGTTTGGGGAAAACTCTGCAAACCTTAGCGGCAATTAGCCGGATTATGGATACAAATAAAGAAAAAGCCGGAAAAAAAACAAAAACCAAGCAATTAAATTTGTTTGATACGCCTGATACAAAAAATGAAACCAAAAAGCAGACTAAAAGGGCAGGAATTATTATCATGCCCACATCCTTAATACATAACTGGATGAATGAAATCAACAAGTTTATTCCTGATATTAAAGCACTTATACATTCAGGCTGGCGCAGAGAAAAAAACATCAATATTTTTGATAATTACGACTTAATATTAACAAGTTACGGTTTAATTCGTAACGATATTGATATTCTTTCAGAATATCAATACAGATTTGTAATATTAGACGAAAGTCAAACCATAAAAAATCCGCAATCAAAAACCTATAAAGCGATTATGGAACTTGAAGCCGATTACAAAATGGTGTTAACCGGTACCCCGATTGAAAATTCGTTAACCGATTTATGGGCACAAATGAATTTTATCAACAAAGGCTTATTAGGTGGTTTACAGTTTTTTAAAGAAGAATTTGTAGAGCCTATAGAAAAACGACACGATGCCATTTTACGGGAAGAAAGACAAAACAGATTACAAAAAATTATCAATCCTTTTTTTCTAAGGCGTACTAAAGAAGAAGTAGCCAAAGATTTACCCGATTTAAGCGAAACAGTGCATTATTGCACTATGCATGAAAAACAATATCAACTGTATGAAAAAGAAAAATCTAAAATCCGTAATGTATTACTAAATAGTATTGATGTAAAAAAAAGTACTGCCGAAAAAAACATGCTGGTTATTCAGGCATTAACACGTTTACGCTTAATAGCCAACCATATAAAACTCTTTGATGAAAAAACAAAGGAAACATCGGGTAAATTTGAAGAAGTAACTCGTATGCTGGAAAGTTTAATTGCAGAAAATCATAAAGTACTGATATTTTCATCCTTTGTAAAACACCTGCAACTTTTTGTCGATTATTTTAGCCACAATAATTTGAAATATTCTATCCTCACAGGAAAAACACAAAACCGCGAAGCCGTAATCAATG
>JALSLF010000612.1 GCA_026988445.1 Bacteroidales bacterium | reverse complement strand
CCAATCACCAACTTTTTATTAACGAAATCACAAATTTACACTTACAGTCGTTTAACACATCCTGGGATAGTTATGAAAATACTTATGTACAAATAAAGGATATTGATTTAGCTAAGGTATCCAAATTTATTAACAAAGTAAATAAAGGACAACGTTTTAATTTACCCGATAATCCGATTTTTGCTCTTGAAAAACTTAAACTGATAAAAGATGATAAACTGACAAACGCAGCGGTTTTATTATTTTCTAAATCAGATATTGAGTATGCAGTACACATTGGAAGATTTAAAACACCGGATATTATTATTGACGACAATATTTATAAAGAAACCTTGTTTGAGCTAGTTGAATTGATAATGAAATATTTTTACAAATGGTTAAAAGTTGCTTTTGAAATTACCGGAGAAAAAATTCAACGAAATGAAATTTTTGATTATCCAATACCGGCTTTACGTGAAATTATTTTAAACTCTATTGTACATCGAGACTATACAAGCCCAATTGATATACAAATCAAAATTTTTGATAAAAGTATTTCGGTATATAATCCCGGCGGGCTTTTTGGTAATCTAACCATTGAAGATTTAAAAACAGACTATTATCAATCCAATCCAAGAAACCGTTTAATTGCCGAGGCTTTTTACCTAACTAATGATATTGAAAAATACGGCAGTGGTTTTACTCGGATACGAAAGGAAATTAGCAATTATCCGACAATGAAGTTTGATTACAAAGAAATAGGAAATGGTTTTTATGTTGAGTTAAGTTATGAGGAACAGAAAATTAGTACTTCCCCCATAAAAACCCCCATAAAAACCCCCATAAACCCCCCCATAAAAAATATTGATTTAACAAGTTTAGAAGAAAATATATTAAATATAATAATTCAAGAACCAAAAATTTCAATAAATAAGCTGGCTGTAAAACTCAGTATAAGTAGAGATACCGTTGCTGAATATATTAATAGATTAAAGAAAAAAAATGTTTTATACAGAGCAGGAAGTAAACGAGGCGGCTATTGGAAAGTTATAACAAACAATGATTAATTATATAGTGTAAAATGCTATATTTGCAAACTGTTAAAAGCTCATAAAACTTGTTGTAAATTGACCGAAAAAGAATTAGTACATATAATCACACAAGGCGAAAATGAAACTGTGGAGTTTAAGCAATCGTTTAATAAAGCAGTTATTGAAACTCTTGTGGCTTTTTCGAATAATAGAGGAGGAAAAGTAATAATTGGTGTTGATAATAACAGAAAAATAAAGGGTATTAGCATTACAGACGAAAGTGTACAAAAATGGGTGAATGAGATAAAACAAACAACATCGCCGCAAATAATACCTGATGTAGAAATATTTACTATTGAAGGGATAGAGATAGTTGTTTTATCGGTAATTGAATACCCCATAAAGCCGGTTTCTTACAAAAACAAATATCTTAAAAGAGTACTAAATTCAAACCATTTAATGAATTTAGATGAAATATCAAATTTACATCTTCAAACAATTAATAGCAGTTGGGATTATTATCCTGACCCTAACCATAGCTTACAACATATTTCAATTGAAAAAGTAGAAAAGTACATTAAAGAATTTGAGAAATGGAACAAAACCCAAGTTAATTTTGAACCATTGGATTTTCTTAATAAATTGGAAATATTAAGGAATAACAAATTAACATTTGGTGCCTATATCCTTTTTGCCAAAGATTTATGCGTTGTCAGCGATATCCAAATAGGACGTTTTAAAAGTTCTACAAAAATAATAGACAGTTTAAACTTAGATACAGATATATTCACAGAACTTGATCAGATTCTGGCTTTTATAAAAAAACATTTAATGGTTGAGTTTATAATAACAGGTAATCCACAACGAGAAGAAAGATATGATTATCCGGTTGAAGCTATTCGGGAAATTGTTATTAATATGCTTATCCACAGAGATTATAGAGATAGCTCAGGCAGTATTATTAAAATTTATGATGATAGAATAGAGTTTTTTAACCCCGGCGGTCTATTTGGCGGTCTTTCTTTAAATGATTTATTACAATTTAACTATCAACCTAAATCAAGAAATAAACTTATATCAAAAGCATTTAAAGAAGTAGGAAAAATTGAACGCTACGGCTCGGGTATTAAGCGAATTTTTACAATTTGTAAGCAATATGGACTTGTCTCTCCTGATTTTAACATTACAAATAATAGTTTCGAGGTAATTCTTTATAAAAAGAAAACCGACCAGAAAACCGACCAGAAAACCGACCAGAAAACCGACCAGAAAACCGATATTGAAAAAATAATAGAAATAATTAGCCAAAATAAACACGTTACAATTAAAGAAATAGCAAAAAGTATTCATAAAGGTACAACAGTGACCAAAGAAAAGTTAAAAAAATTAAAAGAATCAGGAAAAATAAAACGTATTGGACCTGACAAAGGCGGGTATTGGAAAGTAACAACAAACAATGATTAATTATGAAAGGTCAAACAGCAACCAATTACCGGCAACAATTCGCCGGTGGGCGGACAAGTTTTAACAATAAAAATATTCAATATGCAACATTCAATATTCAATGAACAACAGGAACCAGTTACCAGAAACCAGTAACAATTCACCGGTAGCCGGACAAGTTTTAACAATAAAAAATATTCTATATGCAATCCGCCAGTAGTCGGACAAGCTATTCAATGAACAATAGAGACCAGTTACCAGCAACAATTCGCCGCTGACCGGACAAGTTTTAACAATTTAACAATTTAACAATGAAATCAATACTAATTACAGGAGGAGCAGGATTTATAGGCTCCAATTTTGTACCTTATTTTCACGATAAATATAAAGATTATCACATTGTAAATCTGGATAAACTCACTTATGCCGGAAATTTAGATAATCTGCAAGAAGTAGCCGAAAGCAATCGCTACACATTTATAAAAGGCGATATTTGTAATCGGGAACTTATCGAATTTATTTTTAGGCAATACGATATTCGCGGAGTAATTCATTTTGCAGCCGAATCGCATGTTGATAATTCGATTGAAGGACCGGAAGTTTTTATAAAAACAAATATTAACGGAACTTTCACCCTTTTGGATGTAGCCCGAAACTATTGGATGAATGCACCCTTTGAATACAAAGAAGAATATAAAGATTGCCGTTTTCATCATATATCAACCGATGAAGTTTACGGGACACTGGGCGAAACGGGACTTTTTAAAGAAACAACACCTTATGCCCCCAACTCCCCCTACTCTGCTGCAAAAGCTTCATCCGATTTTTTGGTTCGGGCATATCATCATACCTACGGTATGAATGTTACTACAAGCAATTGCTCTAATAATTACGGACCCAAACAACACAACGAAAAGCTAATACCCGTAATTATCCGTAAAGCAATAAATGGAGAAAAGATACCCATTTACGGAGACGGAAAAAACATTCGCGACTGGTTATATGTTTTAGACCATTGCAAAGGGATTGATTTGGTATATCATAAAGGCAAAAATGGCGAAACATATAATATCGGCGGACGAAATGAAAAAACAAATTTGGAAATCGTAAATCATATTTGCGAAATATTGGATAAAAAACGTCCAAAGCCGGATAAAACTTCTTATAAAGAGCAAATTACTTTTGTAAAAGACCGTGCCGGACACGACCGCCGCTATGCCATTGATGCTACAAAAATCGAAAACGAATTAGCATGGCAAGCCGAAGAAAACTTTGAAAGCGGTATTGTAAAAACCATTGAGTGGTATTTGGATAAATTTTAGCACATGGCTTATCCACAAATCAGCACATATTTACGCAGATAAAAAATATACAAATAAACAATCTTTATATGGTGAAGTTTTATTTAAACGGACGGAGGGCTGAAAGCCCAATTTAATCTAACTTGGGGTAGCACCCCAAGCCATATAAAGATACTTATATTACGCCCTGAAAGAGCATATTAAACAATTAAAACCGTTGATTACTCAATGATTTAACTTTAATAAACATTGTTTATCCACTGATCCGCCGGTAGCCGGACACGTGAACACACATATACGCAGATAAAAATATTTTATTCTGCTGTTGTTTCAATATATCACAAATTTGAATAAACGCCGTTTTATGGGCTGAAAGCCCCGATTACACTAACTTGGGGCAACGCCCTAAGACGTTTATTCCTACTCATATTACGCTCTGAAAGAGCATAGTAAACAATTAAAACCGCAAATTACTCAATGATTTAACTTTAATAAACTTTGTTTATCCACTAATCCGCCGGTAGTCGGACACGTCAATGCAGATATTCGCAGATGAAAAAATGAAAAAACTTTATTCTACGAATATGGTAGTCTATTGCAAGTTTGTATAAGTATAGGTTTACAGGCTGAAAGCCCAATTTAACCTAACTTGGGGTAGCACCCCAAGCCATATAAAGATACTTATATTACGCTCTGAAAGAGCATATTAAATAACTTAACTTTCGCAAACAAGTAAATAATGAATATAAGCACAAATCTGCCGGTTTATTAGAACATAAAAGCAGAAAAAAATCCGGCTATTGGCAAATAATAAAGAAAACTAAATAGAAAAAAAATTGTGATAAGCCACATTGGTTCTGATAAAACCTGCTACGGAAAACGTATATCAAACAAAGATAGCAAACCCAGACTGTGTACAGCCTAATAACCAATTTGTTGAACAACTCACCGGATACGTATTACCCTTATCCCAATAAATTTTAATTGAATTATTAAAAACCGCACTTAAAATATATTATCCTAAAAAACATTTGAAAAGAAAATTTTATTAGTTTTGCAGGGAAATTAATAATATATTTTTACTAAAAAAAGATGAACACTAAAATAGCCGTAATCGGATTGGGATATGTTGGTTTACCACTAGCTGTTGCATTTGCAAAAAAATATTTTGTTGTAGGTTTTGATATTAACCAAAGCAGAGTAGCTGAACTTAAAAATGGATTCGATACAACTTTAGAGGTAGAAGAACATGAACTAAAAGAAGTACTATTTAACAAACAAGATAAAACCGGTTTATTAATCACAGACGACAAAGGAGAAATTCAGAATAGTAATTTCTACATTATTACGGTACCCACACCAACCGACAAACACAACCGGCCTATTTTAACTCCCCTTATTAAAGCATCTGAAACAGTAGGTTCAGTGTTAAAAAAGGGTGATATTGTTGTATATGAATCAACTGTATATCCGGGAGCTACAGAAGAAGAATGTATACCGGTTTTAGAAAAAGTTTCAGGCTTGGTTTTTAATAAAGATTTTTATGTAGGTTATTCTCCTGAAAGAATTAATCCGGGTGATAAAATACATACAGTAACAAAAATAAAAAAGGTCACATCCGGTTCAACTCCCCAAATTGCTAAATATATTGATGAAGTTTATAAAAATATAATAGAAGCAGGGACATTTATGGCTTCATCCATAAAAGTAGCAGAAGCAGCTAAAGTAATTGAAAATTCGCAGAGAGATATAAATATTGCTTTTGTAAACGAACTTGCAAAAATATTTAATCTATTAAATATAGATACAAAAGAAGTTTTAGAAGCTGCAGGAACCAAATGGAATTTTCTTCCTTTCAGTCCGGGTTTAGTAGGCGGACATTGCATTGGTGTAGATCCTTTTTATCTCGCTCAAAAAGCACAAGAAGTAGGTTACCATCCCGAAATAATTTTGGCCGGAAGAAGATTAAATGACTCAATGGGCAAATATGTTGCTCAAGAAGCCGTAAAAATAATGATAAACAAAGATATACCTGTTAAAAATGCAAAAGTATTAATGTTGGGTATAACTTTTAAAGAAAATTGCCCGGATATTAGAAATTCAAGAGCTATAGATATTGTAAAAGAGCTGAAATCATATAAAATTAATGTCGATGTTTTCGATCCTTGGGCAAAAAAAGAAGAAGTTAAAAAAGAATATGATATTGAATTGATAGAAAAATATGATAAAATATCTCTAAAATACGATGCAATTATTTTAGCAGTTGCTCATAATGAATTTTTAACATTGGATTTGGGTAAATTAAAGGCCCAAA
>JALSLF010000611.1 GCA_026988445.1 Bacteroidales bacterium | reverse complement strand
TATTGAATATTTAAATGAACAATATTCAACACTCAATAATCAATATTCAAACATTTTCTTTCATTGAATATTGAGTATTGTATGTTGCTTATTGAATATTTAAATGAACAATATTCAACACTCAATAATCAATATTCAAACATTTTCTTTCATTGAATATTGAGTATTGTATGTTGCTTATTGAATATTTAAATAACAATATTCAACACTCAATATTCAATCGGCAACAGTCCGCCAAAGGTCGGACAAGTTTCAAGCATCACTCGCTTTTTTCCATCTCCTCAACTGCCTTTTGCAAAACATTATCTATCTGTCTGATAATCGGATAATAACCTTCGTTATCAAAAATATTTCGGGCAATATAAGCTTTTATCTGTGTATCAATAATTGTATGAGATACCTCTATTTCCTTCGGTCGGTCTTTAATGCCTTTTGAACGTGCATACTTTAAAAATTCATTAAAAATACTGCTATTATTCAAATATCGGACAAGACCACGGTAATCTTTAAAACTTTCTAATTTTTTACGGTGTTTTTCGGTAAAATCAAGAGCAAAATTGTAAATCGTAGCTTTTGCCGAAACCTCTCTAAAATACCCCGTATAACCAAGCGTATCAAGTGGTACAAAAATATCCGGCATGATACCGCCGCCACCATAAACCACACGCCCGCCAACTGTATAATATTTTTCACTTTCGTCAAAAGCACTGCTGTCCGGATGTTCCATTTCGCCATTATTGTATCGTTCAATCAAATCATGTGCATAAGCCTCACGTCCTTTGTCATAAGGTTTTTGAATACATCTCCCCGAAGGTGTATAATACCGGGCAATCGTTAGCCGCAATGCCGAACCATCTCTAAACATAGTAGGTTCTTGCACCAAACCTTTTCCAAACGAGCGTCTGCCAATAATTACTCCCCGGTCGTTATCTTGAATAGCTCCTGCAACAATTTCACTTGCCGAAGCCGACCAGCCGTCAATCAGTACTGCCAAATCTTCATTTTCCAATTCGCCCATAGTAGTAGCATAACTCACCTGTTTAGGGCGTGCTTTGCCTTGAGTATAAACAATCATTTGTTTATCTTTTAAAAACTCATCGGCAATATTTATGGCAGCATCCAAATATCCGCCACCGTTGCTGCGCAAATCCAAAATAATTTTTTTCATTCCTTGTTTTTTCAGTCTTTTTGCAGCCTCTTCAAATTCATCATAAGTAGTGCGTGCAAATGCACTGATTTTAATATAGCCGATATCATCGCTAAGCATATAAGCCACATCCAAACTATTCAGCGGAATTTTATCACGGATAATTTCAAAATCCAGTAATTTATCATAACCTTGTCGAGCAACGCTTACTTTTACTTTAGTTCCACGCGGACCTTTCAAGTTTTTAATCACATCGTTGGTTGTAATATTTACTCCGGCAAACAGCGAATCGTTAATTAAAACAATTTTATCACCGGCTCTAATTCCCACTTTTTCCGAAGGTCCGCCGGCTATGGTATTAATTACTAAAATAGTATCATTCAAAATGTTAAATTGCACCCCGATACCGTCAAAATTACCTTCAAGCGGCTCATTAATTTCTTTCAATTCACTTGCAGGAATATAAACCGAGTGCGGGTCTAAATTTTCCAACATATGTGGAATGGTTTTTTCAATCAAATCCGCTCTATTCACCGTGTCCACATAGTCCGTTTCGATTAAATCCAGAATAATATCAATTTTATTACGTTCAACATTAAAAGTAACCGTATTTTTATTGTAATTTAATCTACTTCCCAAAAAAATTCCACCGGCTAAAACAAGCGCAAGTATCAGCGGAGTATAGATTGAAAATTTTGAATTATTATATTTCATAAAAAATAATTAATATTTATATTTGGGTGGCTGCGGGCTTTCCGCTTGTAGTCCCGATAATGAAAAATAACAAAACTATAAAATTTAAAGGAGCTCATTTCAATCGCTCTTTTAATTTTAGTTTTGTATATTTTTCACCATCGGGAGCTACCGCTTCAATCCCTGCCACAGGTGCGTGCATCTGTAAAGGTGCAAAACATTAGCCAAATTTAAGTTTTTAAAATTAAAAATAAAAATTTATATAAATTCTGTGTAGAGACGTTGCACCGCAACGTCTCTACATGAATTCGCAACGTCTCTACACAGAATTACAATTTATTTTATATTAAATTTATCATTATTCCAATTTTTCGGGTTGTTTTTTATGTAATTATATATTCGCCTGTATTCATGTTTATTTCGTATTATATGGTCGTGGAAACGTTCCTGCCAATCAAAATCGGCTATGTTTAATTTTTTGCGTATGTATTTTTTAACAGCATATTTAAACGTGCGCATTATTAATGATACCGATCCTGATTTTGGGGATATTTTTGACATTTGTTTGCGTATGTCGATGATGTCGGCGGTATCGTTATTGTTGTTGTAGAGACGTTGCACTGCAACGTCTCTACTACCTGCTGCAACGTCTCTACCTGCAACATTTCCACAATTATTATTAACAATATTTTCGATTGCGTTATTATCAATATACACAAAATCGGCGGTTTGTTTGTTTGGGTTAAACAATGTCAAAATAAAATGAACGTGATTGGGCATAACCGTAAATATGTCTATTTGGGTGTATAAATTGAATTTAGGTATCAATTTAATATATTCTTCCGTTATTTTTCCGTTTTTGTTCAATATTGACTTTCCGTTTTCTATTTTTCCAAAAAAATGAAAATGTTTATATGTGTTAATTGTAATAAAATATGCGGCATTATTTCTGTAATCCCAACCGGGTAAACGTGCCGATTTTATTCGATATTTATTTTTATATAATTCGTTCGACATGCTGTTTGTTTTTTATTGTGATTGTGATTGTTGTTGTTGTTGTAGAGACGTTGCAGTGCAACGTCTCTACCTGCAACGTCTACAATAACCATCCATTTTCTATTCAACATGAACCAATTCAACACCCACCCTTTTTAACAAATCCAGTCCGTCTTCAATACGGTATTTTTCAGCAAAAACCACCCGTTTAATTCCCGCCTGAATAATTAGTTTTGAACATTCCAAGCAAGGGGATGTGGTTACATAAAGTGTAGAATTTTCGCTACTGTTGTTCGATTTTGCCACTTTTGTAATAGCATTTGCTTCGGCATGAAGTACATAGGCTTTTGTTTTGCCGGTTTCGTCTTCGCAAATATTTTCAAATCCGGCAGGTGTTCCGTTATATCCATCCGATATAATCATCTTATCTTTAACAATCAGAGCACCCACTTTCCTGCGTTTACAATAAGAGTTTTCAGCCCAAACCTGTGCCATACGTAAATAACGCTTATCTAATTTTAATTGTTTTTCATTTAAATCGATCATAATAAATTCTGTTTATATCCCCGGCAAGATTAAAACCTTGTCGGCAATCGTAATAAACAAAGATATATTTTCTTTTTATTATGTTTTATAAATATTCATCGAAAATTATTTTTTTATAGTTGTTTGGAAAATGACCAGTTGTCAATAGCCCCGACTTAAAAGTTGGGGGACAATTACAATACCACCTGACAAATACGGGCTTTAGCCTTTTTACATTTGTCTGAATTGAAATTTAAAGTATTATTGTAATAATAAATTTAACCCAATAGTTTTACCAACACGGGGAAACTCTTTAAATTCCGGTGCATGAAAAGGTACAGCTTTTAAAAAAGAGTAATACTTGCACCGGTTTTGTGCTTGGTTTATTTCTCCGCAGGCTAAAGCCTGCGGCTATTGATAATTACTTAATATCTACGGGTTACAAAAAAACACAGAGCTGTTGAATTAATATAATTTTATATTTTTTAAATACTAAACTGGCTGAAAACCAAATTTATACTAAGCCAAGGGCAACGCCTTGGGGATAAATCAAACACTTTATAAAAGCGCCCTGAAACAAGCCCCGTAAACGGGACAGGCTATGATTAAAATAATTATTAAACATACAGGGCAATGATTATTTTAATCATGTGGTTCTTCCGCAATAGCGGAACAGGCTATGAGACCTTAAAAGTTAATAAAAAATAAACTCATGAAAGGGTAATTTAAATTGCACTTACAGTGCGAATACTAATTTTATTTTCGTACTTAACCCAAGGCGTTGCACTTGGGCTAAATTAACTAAGACTTTCAGCCTTAAAAATCATTTTTTCGCTTAATGATGTTAAATAAATCATTAATGTGTTTCAATACAGAATATTACAAATAATTCTTAACTAAACGACATTGGTTTATATTCCCAAAAAGCTTAAAAACCCTTTAAGGGCAAGTGTTGAACAAAGATATATTTTCTTTTATTTGCTCCTGTACTTTATTCTAAATTATTTTTCAAAAAAAATATAATTCTTTAAAATTTACTTATATTTGATTGTTAAATCATAAAACCTTAAACCATGAGATATTTTATTTACACAATTCTATCCATAGCTTTTGCTTGGCTATTTGTTTATTTGTTTCAACCGGTCTTAAATTTCGGTTACGCCGGCTTACCGGTTCTTGTTTTAATGATTCTTGCGGGACTTACCGGTATTGAATATTCTTTAAAAACATCAAATAAAATAAATAAAGCAAGCAAATTACTGCCTGCTTTAACGGCTTTAGCCGTTATTTTTTTAATATTTGTACCTCTTATCACCAGTGCTCCCGTGTTTCATGCTAAACAATACCGCAATATAATCGGTGAAGTTAAATTAGGTAAAGATTTTTCAAATCATGTAGCCCCTATATCCACCGAAGAAATTCGTATTGTAGATAAATCCATTGCCTATCGTGTAGGCGATAAAGTTTTGGGTACAAAACCTTCGCTTGGCAGTCAAACGACATTAGGAACTTTTAATATCCAAAAAGTAAACGGAAAATTATATTGGGTGGCTCCCTTATTGCACAGCGGTTTTTTTAAATGGCGAAAAAACAGACAAGGCACTCCCGGTTATGTTATGGTTTCGGCTACCAATGAGCGCGATGTTCGTTTGGTTCAGGAAGTAAACGGAAAGCCTGTTCGCATTAAATATCAAAAAAATGCTTTTTTTTCCGATTATCTGCCAAGGCATATCTATTTTAACGGCTTTATGAGTAAAGCTTTTACTGATTATACTTTTGAAATTGACGATGATGGCAATCCTTTTTGGGTAGTTACTAAATATGTTAAAAAAGTTGGTTTTGGCGGTAATGATGCCGTAGGGGTAATTGTTGTAGATGCCGGAACCGGTGATATTAAAGAATATTCCATTGAAGATGCACCTGAATGGATTGACCGCATTCAACCGGAAAATTTTATTGTGGAACAATTAAACGATTGGGGTGAATACGTTAAAGGATTTTGGAATTTTTCTAATGAAGATAAATTAACAACTACCAAAGGAATATCCTTAGTTTATGGTGTAAACAATCGGGCATATTGGTACACAGGGCTTACTTCGGTAGGTAGTGATGAAGGTACGGTTGGCTTTGTTTTGGTAGATACCCGGACAAAAGAAACTACATGGTACAAACAAATTGGTGCAACTGAACAAGCTGCGCGCCGCTCTGCCGAAGGCAAAGTTCAGGAAAAAGGCTATGATGCTACTTTCCCCATTACTTATAACATCAACGGAATTCCTACCTATGTTATGTCTTTAAAAGATAATGCAGGACTGATTAAAATGATTGCTATGGTTTCGGTTGAAGATTACACCATAGTAGGCGTAGGAAATAATATAAAAGAAGCATTGCGTGCTTATAAAAATGCATTACACAGTAAAGGAAATGCAGTAGCACCCAATCGTTTTTCCGAATCGTTTTCGGTAAAATCGGTAGTTATGCGTTTATCAAAAGATATTCGGAATGGTAATACTTTTTATTATATTATGTTACAAAATCCTGAAAATAAAATATTTGTAGGCAGTTCATTAATATCTAACGAAATTACGATTACACAAGTGGGTGATAGTGTTGAAATTACCTATGATGAAGATGAAAATGAATTGGTAGATATTTCACGATTTGATAATTTGAACATCAAGCTTCAAAAAACAAAAGCACAAAAGAAAAAAGAAGAGGAATTTGTACAATAATTATTTAAGGAACTTAATTCATACGTTTTTTCTTTTTTG
>JALSLF010000610.1 GCA_026988445.1 Bacteroidales bacterium | reverse complement strand
TAAATAAATGCTCTAAATCTTTCAAATTAGTAGCATCTGCGGGAATAATTTCTGCATTACATTTTTCTGCCAATTCGTTAATTTCACCAAAACGCATGGCAACTTGTGTGTTACTTAAAGTAAATGTAGCACCTTCTTCAAAAGCTTTTTCAGCTACTTTCCATGCAATTGATTTGGAGTTTAAAGCTCCGAAAATTATTCCTTTTTTTCCTTTTAATAAATTGTACATATCGCTGCGTTTTTTTCAAAATTTGCTGCAAAGATACAATTTAGTATTCAGGACAAAAAAGTATTTTTTATTTTTTTTAAGGGTTTAATAGATAATACCCGGAAGCCTATCTAAAATACTGTTCGGAACACTTTGTGTTTGTAATTTTATATCCAAATCTTTCCGGTATTCAAAACTCATAAAATTAACATTCATACCGGTAAAAATACCGTAAGCATCTATAACATTAGTATCATAACTATAATTACTGTTTAAAGGATCATAGCCAAAATAATATTGTGCATAAATGGGGCTAAGACTATATACAATTATATAATAAGTGTTGCCTTCAATTAAGCCGGCAGTATCAATTGTATAGGATGTATTTGCAAAAGGATATTCAGAATAGGTGCAATACGAAGAAGATGTATCGCCTTCCAAAAATAAATAAAAATAACTGTCATCAACACTTTCCCAACTAATATTTAAAACAGAAACAGTATCTCCTCTGCCGGAGGGCTCTACCACTGCTGAAATATTTTTTACGGCATATGGTATTTTTGTCTCTGCCGTAATAAGTTTTTCCGAATAGTTAACTTCTATAGAATATGTATCACCGGGTACAATCTTCAAATCCTTACCTTCGTAACTGTACTCGCCCCATTCATTGTCAAATAGTGTCAAGTTATACGGAGTTCCTTCATGATACAAAGTAACTTTTGCATTATTCACGGGAATATAAGTTGTATCCTCAATATCGCCGGTGTCAGAAAGCTCTGATAACCAAACAACGGGCGGAGCTTCCGGTAATAATATTCCTTCAACCACAATGGGTACTTTTTCAGGTGCTGTTTCTGAAAATTCATCTAATTTATTACATGCCGTAATAAAAAAAAGCCATAATAAACCAATAATATAAATTGTTTTTTTTATCATAATCTAAAAATCAAAAGAAATAAATAAATTTGGGGTAAAACCCAATAATTTAATATCATATACTTTATACACCGGCTGATTTCCTGCATCAAGACTTTCATCGGTAAGTACCCGATAAAACCGGTATTTAATATTTTGCCTTCCATACAAATTAAAAATGCTTAAACCTAACTTAGCAAACCCCTGACCAATTCTAAAATTATAATTTACCGACATGTCTAAGCTATGAAATGCCGGTAATCGTGATGAGTTTGTTTTTGAAGGAACCGACACCAACTTTTGCTCACCATTTAATAGCTTAATATAGTATTGTCCTTCAGGCTCAGTATAAGGTTTTCCCGAACCATAAGTCCATGTAAGCGAAAAATTCCAATTTTTCAATTTATACATATTCACCAACTTCAGTTCGTGTCTTTGGTCGTTATTATCAGGAAAGGCTACACCACGATTTATTCCTAAAAATTTACGAATTGATTTTCCGAAAGTGTAACTAATCCATCCTGTATAGTTCCCAAAAGTTTTCATCATTAATAAATCAACTCCGGCAATTTTACCAATTCCGCGATGATAAATGCCGGTAAAACCGTTCAGTTCAAAATTTTCTTTACTTAAAAAAGGACCTTCATATTCAACAAGGTTCATTGCCTCTTTATAATAAGCTTCCACATCCAAAATAAATGATTTTCGCTCAAATTTCAAGCCGAGAATCAGATGATTTGCTTCAACAGGCGGAAGCAACTTATAATCAGATACTACCCAAAATGCACGATTAATTCCGGCAAGATCTTTAATGGGTATTTTATTTAGATATTGATGGAATTTTCCTGCAGACATCTTAAAGGTTAATGAGGGTATAAAATGATACATAAATGCCAAACGTGGCTCAAAATCCATATTTTTGCTTGGATGCAATATATTAGCACGAACTCCAGCTATTAATCTTATTTTTTTATTAAAATTAATAGTGTTTTGAGCATAAACCGATAACTGATTTACAAACTGATTAATATTTTGAATATCATAAGTATCCCAACCATTAAAATAATCAATATTGACGGCATTATTATCAATACCAAATTCAAAAGTATTCTTTTTATTTATGTACCATGAGTTGTTCCATTTAAAATTAAGATTGTCTATATAGTTTGATTGATAACTTGTAGAAGTATCGCTTGCCTGTTCGTTAACATAAGCATAATAACTATTATAATTATTGTAATAACTTGAAGTACTCAATAACAAACTACTATACAATTTTTTCGACCACTTTTTTGTCCAATTCACCCCTAAACCAAAATTCCCCCAATTCATTTTTTCTTCGGTTTGATAAAAATACAAACCGGAACTTAAACTATCTAAAAGGTTTAATTTATCTTGACTTTGAAAATAACTGATACTTAAATTACTGTTTTTATGCAAAGGAATATTCAGTTTCACGTTCACATCAAAAAAATTAAAATGTGGTTCTAATTGATAAGGCATATAACGGAGTGTCCCGTTAATTAACCAATAATTTTCATCTACCGGACTTTTAATTTCACCAAAAAGTTGTTCATATAAAGGTGTTTTAATTATATCGTTATACGAGCGCCTAGCAGCAATAAGGAGCGATGCTTTTTTAAAAACAGGTAATTCTACCACTAAATTTGCGCTAATCATATTCAGATTAAAATGAACTGCAGGTTTTGTTAAACTTCCGGATTTACCGGTAATTTCAACCACACTTGAAATTCTATTTCCATATTTTGCTTCAAAACCACCTTTGTATATTTGAATATCTTTAACCACTTTTGAATTAATGGCACTAAACATTCCAAAGAAGTGATCTATGTCCAAAATAGTAAGTCCGTCAAAATTTACCATGGTTTGATCGGGTGGTGAATATCGAACAATCAAACCGGAAGACGAATTTCCGCTTCCACTAATTCCCGGGAAAAGTTGCAGGTTACGAAATATATCCGGCTCACCAAGTACCGGCAGATTAGCCAATTTAGAAGGATTGACCGTAAAATGACTGGACATTTGGCTCAATTCCACACTTTTAACTTTGTTTCGCTTAACATCCACTTTTTCAATGAGTTTATCCTCATTTTCCAACTCAATAACTATTTCGGAAAGTGTATCTATATTAACTATGTTAATATTTTTGCTTTTGTAACCCATATAGCTTATTTGCAAGGCAACTGTATCTTGGGATTCGGCAAATAGCGTAAAATATCCCTTAGGGTTAGTTACAGAAAAACTTTGCGCATGTTTTTGACAAACAGTTGCATAAGGAAGTCGCTCTTTTGTTTTTCCATCAATAACAATTCCCGAAATTACATACTCTTGTGTTTTTGTTTTACGCGGTTTAATCAAATAAACATTATCAATTTTACGAACGTCAAACTTATATTTTCGTGTTATTTTCCGAATAAACTCAGCATCGCTTAAATTTGTGTAACTACCGGAAACTTTAACATCCGACAATAATTTGTAATCGTAGGAAAACTTTATATCGTATTTTTCTCCTATTGAATCTAAAATTAAAGACATTGGGACATTTTCAAAATGTTCATTAATTATTTTTTGAGCAACTGCTTTATTTACAAGCATCACAAAAAATACTGCCAAACAACAAAAATATTTGCTGTAACTTAACATAAACTTAGCTTTCAATTAAAATACAATTTAAAAACGGTTTTCCCTACTTATCTTCTAACGCATTATTATCATAAATATTGAAATTTATCCAATAATAGCTTATAAGTATAACTTGTCCGACTACCTGCGGATTGGTATATTAGTAATTTGTTGATATTATCAATTGTCCAGTTATTCAGTCTTTCAAAACAAACGTTCAAATGTCCTATCGGACAATTTGAAGTTTTCAGACAATGTGAACTATACTTAACAAACAGCAAAAGTAAAAAAAGATATAACATCTTTTCAAAATTATATAACAATCGGCTAAAAACCTTCTATTAATTTTGTAGCAAAATATTAATCTATGGTAATCTTAAAATATATAACAGCTTATTTAGAAGAACTCTTTGAGTTGAGTAAAGAAATGGCACCTTATTTACTTATCGGCTTTTTTTTTGCAGGAATACTACATGTATTTTTTAAAAAAGAAAAAATTGCACGATATATGGGCAGTAATAAAATAAAATCGGCAATTTATGCTGCCTTAATAGGCATTCCCTTACCGTTATGTTCATGTGGAGTTATCCCTACCGGAATCTCTTTTTATAAAAACGGAGCATCCAAAGGAGCAACTGTATCTTTTTTAATATCTACTCCGCAAACCGGTGTGGACTCAATTTTGGTAACTTATTCAATGCTGGGCTTGCCTTTTGCATTAATCCGCCCTATTGTTGCTTTTGTAAGTGGCATTTTTGGCGGGGCTTTTACAAGTTTTTATGCAAAAGACAAGGACAAAGATAAGGAAAACTTAATTGAGCATGCGCAAGAGGAAGAAGTTTCCGGTAATATCTTTCAACGTTTTTTTAAATATGCTTTTGTTGAATTTTTACAAGACATTTCCAAATGGCTGATAGTAGGTCTATTATTGGCAGCACTGATTTCATTACTTTTACCGGACGATTTTTTTACTAGCTATATTAATAATCCTTTTTTAAGTATGGGAATTGTTTTGTTGGCATCCATACCGCTTTATGTATGCGCAACCGGTTCTGTTCCCATTGCTGCTGTTTTAATGATGAAAGGATTATCTCCCGGTGCCGCATTAGTATTTTTAATGGCGGGACCGGCAACAAATGCAGCAACCATTACCGTATTAGGGAAAGTTTTAGGAAAAAAAGCACTATCAGCTTACCTAATCTCAATTATTGGAATGGCGCTGGCTTTTGGATTATTTATAGATAATTTTTTACCCTCTGAATGGTTTACTCAATTTCTAAGTGCCGGACATTCAGGACATCAACACAACACTATTCCCGTTTGGCTGCAAATACTTTCGGTCTATACTCTGGCTTTATTAATCATTAACGGATATTATCAAAAATATAAGCATATTATTTTTAAAGGTAAAAACACAAACGAAAAACAGGAACTATACTCTGTAATAAAAGTAGAAGGAATGACCTGTAATCATTGTAAAACTAGCGTAACTAAAGGTTTAACTACCCAAGGACTAAATGTTGAAGATATAGATTTAGTAAATTCAACCGTAAAAATAAAAGGAAACATTACGAATGAAAAACTTATCAAAGAAACAGTTAACTCATTAGGTTATAATTATAAAGGAATTATTAATAACCCACTAAATAATATGAATATGGAAACTTATAAAATTTCAATTAAAGGAATGACTTGCAATCACTGCACAATGAGTGTAGAAAAAACGGTAAAACAAATTCAAGGAATTAAAGAAGTTAAAGCCGATTTATCTGACAATTCAGCTACCATAAAAGGTGAAAACATTAATCTCGAGGAGATTAAAAAAGCTATTGAAAGCATTGGATATGAATATGATGGCACTTTAAATTAATCCGATAAACCGGAAAGCCAAGTCTTTTGTTGCTTAATAATATGTTCAAATTTAAGTACATTAGACTTGGCTTTTTTTAAATTTGCTTGCAACTGACTGTTATCCGTATTTACCTTATTGTATAATTCTTTTGCTTTTAACATGCTCTTTTCCATTTCTGCCAATTTTTCTTTTAACATAGCTGCGCTAATAGTACCGTCCTGAACTTTACGGCGTTTTAAAGTATTAAACTCGTTCAATTGCGTTACCCCATTATTATAATACAAATTTGCTTTATTAAACAAGCGGACTTGTTCATTAAACTGCAAAATACGTAAATTTTGCCTTTCATAATCCAATTCAAATTTTACCAATTTATTCGCTTGTCCGTTTTGTTCAATTCTTCGGATTCTGCTTTTAATTTGTTCGATAGGCGATAAACTTAAATACAGGCTTATAGTATCTACATAGTTAAACACCGGACGGGAAATACTATAATTTAAACCATTTTCAAATTCTTCAAAATATAA
>JALSLF010000609.1 GCA_026988445.1 Bacteroidales bacterium | reverse complement strand
TGTTTATTTTTAATTCTTTAATAATAGCTTTGGGTGTAGGTTTGTTTATTGAGTTTTTGTTGAAAAAAATAAAAGTAAGCCGGCAAAAAGTTTATCTAATACTGATAATCGGTTCTGTTGTTATGAGTATTGTATTATTAGGGTCATTTACAGATTTGTGTAAACAAGAAAAAGAAATAAATAATCAAGCCTACCGCTTTGCAAATCTAATTGAAAACAACACAAGTATTTTTAGTACAAATGAAGTGCGGTATTATACATTTTTAAAATTTAAAGCAATGGTTTTAGATAAAAAAAAGATTGAACTTTTCCGCTCCGGTTTTAATAAAAATTATCCATATACTTATATCTCAGAAGATAAAGATGTAAATGAAGCCTTCTCCGGCTTATCAAAATATAAATACAAATTAATTTATGAAGATGAGTATATTCGTTTGTATAAAATATCCGGTCATAATTCAGTTAATACAGATTGATTACATCTTTGTTTAAATGTTTATACTTTCAAAGGAGAATTAATAGTAATGATATTTGTATTAACTTTCTTTTTTTTCCTTTTCTTTTTTGATGCCTAAAAATTCATCGGGGTCTTCATCGCCCCAGTCAATTAGTGCTTTAATTCGTTCAATTTGTGCTTGTTTGTTTACTTCGCGCAGTTTGTTTGCTGTTTGGGTAAAGAAATGGTGTGCCGATAAAAATTTTACCTGAATTTTATTCCAATCATTTAAAGAGCCTATTTTGTTTTGAGCTTTTAGCTCTTCATATAATGTGTTTGAAACCGGTATGAAATCACTCCTTCCCAAATAATCCAAATCAGAATCACAAATAATTTTTTGTAAAAGTGTTTTGGGTTGTGGTGGTAATTTGGTAGCCATGATTATGTCGCAAATTTCGTCAATTTGTTTTTCGGTGTAATTAAATTTCGGTAACCACTCGCGAGCAATTTGTGTTCCGTAATATTCATGATTATCATAGCCTATTGTATGACCGGCATCGTGAAATAGTGCGGCGGTCATCAGCAAAAGAATGGCTTCATCATCAACCCCTTCGCCATAGCCAATTAATTCAGCTTGATTTACTACATCAATAGTATGTTTGTAATTGTGGTAATATAAATAATCGGGCAATTCGCGTTCTAATTTATCAAGAATCATTTCTTGCAGGTCGGTAAATTGCCTGATTAAGTATTTTACACGGAATATTTCATTGGGGCGGATACCGGTTTTCCGGTCTTCTGAATACTTTTTCTTAATACGTTTCAAAAAATACATTTCCATATCACCTTTGTACTTAACCGGTATTTTACCGTGATACTCACAATCAAAATAGGGCTTTACCAGTTCATAGGTCATTACAGACATGTTAATCATGCCCACATCACTTGCAGCAGCCATTCTGGTTGCAATATTTACGGTATCGCCTTTTAAATCGTAAGATATTTTTTTTCGTCCTTGCATGGTAGCCGTAACTGCCCCGGTATGTATCCCCAGTCGTAAATCCCAAAATTCACGACCTTTGGCTTCGTATTCTTCTTTTAATTTGCCCAGATATTCTTCCATTTCAAGGGCTGCCAATACTACATCAATCGGGTTGGTAATATTTTTTACAGGAACTCCGCCGGCACACATATATGCATCACCAACCGTTCTGATTTTTTGAATTTTATATTTTTCAACAATTTCGTCAAAGTGAAAAAGGATTTGGTCAAGCTCATCAATAACTTCATTCGATTCCATTGATTCGGATATCTTTTTAAAGCCTTGAATATCCAGATAAAGAACGGTTGCCATTTTAAATCTCAGCGTTTTTGATTTAGGAGCTGATTTTAATCCTTTGGGGAGAAGGTCTTCCGGTATTTTGGCTATCAGATTTTTGTAATGTTGATTTTCGTCTTCCAGTTTTTCATTAACTACTTTAAGTTCTTTAAGTTGAGCATTTAACTCTTTGTTTTCATTAATTAATTTTTGAATACGAAATACGAGTTCTTTATTGTCTTCCATTTTTTTATCTGTTTGGAATAAAAACTACCTTAAAGTAATAGAATTTTTGGTAAAAAATCAAACTTTTAGGGATATATTCGATAAATAGTGGTTTTTTGTATGTGAAATGACCTTAATAAGTGTTTGTTCATTCTGAAATATTTACCGAAATAATTGAACAGAACCTTTTTTAAATACTTCTTGCCCATGATAATCAACTGCTTTAATATAAAAGTAATAAACTCCGGGAGTAGCATCTCTGTTTGAGTCTTGAATTTTTCCGTCCCAACCGTTTTTTGCTTCATCAATTGTATTCCATTTTTTTACCAATTTTCCCCAACGTGAATATATCCATCCTTCAAAAGATGCAAAATGTTCTACATCCAGATTAAAAAAATCGTTAAAGCCATCACCGTTTGGGCTAAAAACATTTGGCGGTTCATTAAAAACAGCTTCCGGAATGCTCACATCAATGGTTATTGTGTCAGAATCTTCACAACCGTCAATAGCAGTGGCTGTAAATAAAACTTTGTATCGCCCGTCAGGATAAGTATAAATATGTGTAGGATTTTCTTCTGTAGATTTATCTGAACCATCGCCAAAATCCCAAAGGTAATTACTTGCCCATGTAGTCGTATTTTCAAAATTTACTTCCAGTTCAAAAGGTCCTTCGGTTGGGTTTGCTGTAAAACTGGCAGGAGTTACTTGCAGAAAAATACTTGTATCTTGGGGACATGAAAAATTATCGGTAACATTAAATTTATATTCTGAACTCCCCTTTGTTGTGGGAGTTGCACTTGCAGAACCATCGGGTAAGGTGTTTGAAACTCCGGGTCCTGACCAAACGTACTGAGAATATGTATTTGTAAAAGTCCATTGAACGGGTAAAACTGCATCATTAAACTTTAAGCGAGCGGCATAAACATAACCGGAATCAAGATTTTGATTATCCGTTATTTTAATTGTCCATGCTCCGTTTAAGGGGCAGCCTGTAAGGTTTGCAAATGATTGTTCCGAGGTGTAGCTTCCTTCGGGCATGGATACTCCGCTTGGTGTTATAGAATTTATTGTGCCATTATCCGGGCTGTTTGTCCAATAATACCATGAAGCGGTACTGTTATCCGGGTTTCCAAAATATTTATTGGCTCCGCCAAAATCTTTCAAAATGATTGAATTGCCCGAAGGGCAGAACAGCTCAATTTTAAGATTACTTAAATTGCTGTGTTCGAGTTTTATACCTATTGTATCTATATCGCTTGCAGCGGATAAAACATCCGTTTTATTAAAAATACGATAATCAAAAATAGTAGCGTAAGTTTTTGTATCATCAATAAGTTCAGGGTTTAGCTCAATGTTTTCATCTTTTTTATAATTCCATGTAACCGGACTTACAATACCTTTTAAACCGGATGTTTGTCCAAGACACATCGCTTCTTGTTTATCAGCTTCTGTTCCGTCAAAATTGGCTGTTAATGATACTTGAATTTTATGTAGTGCATAATCTTTATTCGTATTTTTTTCGGCATCAACACGTACAACGAATCCACCCCCTTTAATGAAAAGATGTTTTATTGTATCAAGGTCTGTGCCGCTAATTTTTGTTCCATCGTCAAAGTCCCATGTATATAGAACTCCTGAAACAGCAACACCTCCATTCGTTGTGTTCGCAATAAAAGTTACGGTATCCCGACATACATCTGTGTTTAGTGGTGCACTTATATTAACTTCAAACTGAGCAAACAAAAGGCTATGAGTATAAAGCATGAATATTAGTACATAAATTTTATTTCTTGACATATTATTATTTTGACTAAATGGTTAGTAAATCACTTATCTTTTATTGTTTATTATCGCACTCAGGGATTGTGAAACTTATTTTTGTTCCTTTATTTATTTGACTTTCAATATAAATTTCGCCTTTATGTTTTTTAACAAAGTCTTTACAAAGTTTTAAACCTAAGCCCGTTCCTTTTTCTTTGGCAGTTCCGCGTGTTGTTACAAATTTTTCATCTCTAAAAATATTTTTCATAACATCCGGGGGCATTCCCACACCTGTGTCCTCTACCGATATTTCTACATATTTATTAACAACTCTACTATTTACTAGTATTTTGCCATTTGCCTCCGTAAATTTAATTGCATTTGAGATTAAATTTCTTAGAATTGTGTTTATCATATATTCATCTGCATAAATGCATAAATTTTCATCAATATTGTTTATAAGTGTAATTGATTTAGTTACTGCACTGTAATCATAATGTTCAAAAATTGCATCTACTAAAATGTAGGGTTTAATTTTTTCAGTTTGAAGATTTAGTCTTCCACTTTCAGTCCTAGACCAACTTAAAAGATTTTCAAGTAAATCATAATTTAAACCGGCGGTTTTTTGCATCATTTTAAGGAGAGAATTCATTTTTTTCCGGTCATTATTTGCGAAATCCAGTAAAAGTAAATCAACTAAACCTTTAAAATTACCAAGCGGACCTCTTAAATCGTGGCTGATAATTGAAAAGAGCTTATTTTTAGTATTATTTGCCTCTTTTAATTTTTGTTTTTCTCGGTAAAATACTATTGTAAAACCAATTAGTGTAAATAATAATAAAGTACCTACTGCAAACAGATAGTTTTGCAGGCGGATGGTTAAACGGTCGGCTTCTAATTTCGCTTTTTGGCGCTCTTGTTCTTTTTTAAGATATTTATTTTCTTTTTCTTTTTGTTCAATCCGGTAAAGTATCTCCATTCGGGTAATCTGCTTTGTTTTTTCTTCATTAAAAATACTATCTTTATAATTACCGGACAATATGCTATACTCTAAAGCTTTTTTATAATTCTTCTTTTTGTTAAAAATATCAGAAAGTAATTGGTAATTGTCTTGTTTCATTTTCTTATAACCATTGGTTTTTGATAGATAGTTATGTGCTTTTAAAGCATAGTGCAAGGCACTGTCTATATTGTTTTGTGTTAAAAATAAATTGGCAATGTTTGAATATGCTGCAGCTTCATAATTAGAACTTTTCATGCGTTTTGCTACCAATAATGAGTTTCTAAAATACCATATTGCAGAGTCTTGTTTACTAAGGTCATGGTATATTTTTCCTAATTTAGCATAGCATATATACATTCCTCGAATGTTTATATTGTCTTTTTTATAAGTGGCTAAAGCCTTTCTAAAATAGATAATAGCTGAGTCAATATCATTGTGGTTAAACAGGTGGTTTCCCAAATTGTAATACGAGTATGCTTCTCCATAATAGTAGTCAAGGCTATCAGATAAAGAAGCTGCATATGAATAATAATTGTAGGCTTCTTTATGTTTTCCCCATTCAGAGAATATCATACCTATATTATTTATTGTTAAGCTTTTGCCTTTGTAGTCTTTTAGAGAGTCTCTTAAAGGTAGTGTTTTATAATAATATTTTAAAGCTTCTTCGTAATCACCTATTCCGTAAAAAATAGTGCCAATATTATTATATAATACACATCTTAAACTTGTATTATTTGTTTTTACAGCATATTCTAATGATTGCTCGTAATTTTTTAAGGCTTCGGTTAGGTCACCCTTTATCCAATTCATTTTACCAACCTGTTTCAGGCAAATCCCCATCTGTGTTGTATCGCCAACAGCTTCAGCGAACTTCATCGAACTTTGGTAATATGAAATTGCCGAATCATAATTTGCCATATAATAATAGATATTTCCTCTGGAAAAACATAGCTCTGCTACTTTCAAGGTATCGTTTAAAGAAGTGTATAAGGAATTTGAAAGATCATTAAATATTAAAGCAAGCTGGAAACTATCCAGATAAAAACATAAATCTGCCCGGTTGTTAAATGCTTCGGCAAGCCCTTTTTTATAATCTGTTTTTTTTGAAAGATTTATCGCCTTTGAATAAAACATATAAAAAGTATCGGTATTTCTTTTAATATATTCAGCACTTAGTAGGTTATACAAATCAATCTTTTTGTTTTCAGCACTTGTTGTGTCTAAGGAGTTTATTAGTTGCTCTATTCGTTTGATGCTCTGTCCGCTCATTCTTAGCTCATGCATAAGAAAGAAGACAAAAGTAAAGATTAAAATTAGAAATATTTTATAGATTCGTTTTCCTTCAACCACCTTTTTAAATCATAAATTTACACTATTTGCAACTGTAAAAATAAAATTATTCTTT
>JALSLF010000608.1 GCA_026988445.1 Bacteroidales bacterium | reverse complement strand
TCTTTATATTCGCCTGAACTACATAATGGTCAATTAAAGGCGCAAATACATTCATCAATAAAATTGCCATCATAACACCTTCCGGATATGCAGGATTTAAAACCCTTACCAGAATGGCAATAAAGCCGACCAAAAATCCGTAAATCCATTTACCTCTTTCAGTTTGTGTTGCAGTAACAGGGTCGGTTGCCATAAATACAGCACCAAAAGCAAATCCTCCAAGTAATAAATGCTCATACCAAGGTAATGCCATATATGGATTGGTATCAGTAGCAAATACATTAAGCAATATTCCCATAGTTATACCGCCGATGAAAACGGAGAGCATAATTTTCCAACTTCCCACACCGGTATATAAAAGGATTATTGCACCAATCATAATTGCCAAAAACGATGTTTCGCCAATTGACCCGGGAATAAAACCCATAAACATATCGTAAGTAGAAGGCAGTTTATCCGTTAAGCCTGCGGCTGCATTAGCCAAAGGTGTTGCTCCCGAAAAACCGTCAACAATGCCTTTTCCTTCACCCAATCCGGCAATCCAGACCTTATCTCCAGACATTTGAGCAGGATATGCAAAAAACAAAAAAGCTCGCGTAAGAAGAGCAGGATTAACAATATTCATTCCGGTTCCTCCAAAAACTTCTTTACCAAAAATAACGGCAAATATAGTAGCAACAGCAACCATCCAAAGAGGTACATCAACAGGTACTATCAATGGAATTAACATTCCACTAACAAGAAACCCTTCCTCTATTTCGTGTCCTTTAATATATACAAATACGAATTCCGTACCCAGTCCGGCAATATACGAAACCAATATAAGCGGTAATACTTTTATGAAACCAAACCCGAATGTAGTCCAGAAATCAGCATTTTCACCAATAGATGCATAGTGCTGCGCACCTACATTCCACATTCCGAAAAGCAAGCTGGGGATTAAAGCAATCACCACAACACTCATAACACGTTTTAAATCAACAGCATCTCTAATATGAGCACCTTTTTTAGGGGCAGTATCACCCAGCACATACAAAAAGGTTTCAAAACTTTCAAAAACCGGCATCCACTTTTCGTACCTGCCGCCTTTTTCAAAGTTTGGCTTTATGTTATCAATAAAATTCCTTAATGCTTTCATTTGTTTATTTTTATTGTACGATTAGTCAATGACTAACTAAACTCTTTTATCATTATATTAATTCCTTTTCGTATCAATTTTTGGATTTCAATTTTTGAAGTGTTTATCACCTCACAAAGTGCAAAATCTTCTTCTGCAACTTCGTAGATACCTAATTGTTCCATCAAATCAATATCCTCGACAATAATAGCCTTTAACAGTTGCATAGGCAGTATGTCCATAGGGAATACCTTCTCAAGTTCGCCTGTAACCACAAAAGCTCTCAACCCTCCATGAAGGTTTGTATCCAGTACTAATTCCTTATTGGGATTTAACCATGAAAAAAACGTTCTGGTCATACTGAATTTTTCAAAACCCGGAGTAGCCCAACCCATAAATTCAGGTTCATTTCCTTCGGGAATGACAGTTATTTGATAATGATAATAGCCTATGAAGTTTGATTTTGCAACTTTTTCACCGGTCAAAACATTTCCTGAAATATAACGAACATTTTTATTATCTACTTGATCTTTTATAATCGAAGATATTTCAGCTCCGTTTAAGATTTTATAGTATTTGGGTTCTTTAACTTCGGAGCCTGTTAAAGCAATTATTTTAGTTGCATCATAAATCCCCTCGTTAAAGAGTTTCCCGATTTTTGCAACATCTGCAGGATTCACATACCACACAATATCACCTTTATTTAAAGGATCGATATGATTGATTTGAACACCTATTGCACCCGCAGGATGTGGTCCTGAAAATTCATAAATTTCAACACCTTTGGTCGATTTAAAAAAGTCCGTATTTAACTCTTTATGAAGGCTTAAATTTACATTTCCGGAAGTGAGCTTTTTTAAAGCATCTACACCTGTTTGAAAATCCTGAAAGCAATCTTTCAGTATAAATTCATAATCAGGAGCCAGTGGTGCAGAGTCAAAGCCTGAAATATAAACGGCTTTTGGAGTATCTTTAGGATTGGCAATAATTGCATAAGGACGCTGCATAACAGCAGGCCACAATCCAGATTTTAAGATATTCTCCTTTATCTCTTCTGCTTGAAGATTGTTCGGATCCGCTTTTTTAAATTCTTCATATTCCTTTTTGCCGTCAGGCTCTACAATAATTTCGAGGATTTTACGTCTTTCACCACGATTTACTTCCAAAACTTTTCCGCTTACAGGCGAAGTAAATAAAATTTCCGGTCTGTATTTATCAAAAAACAATGGTGTGCCGGCTTTTACTTCGTGCCCTGCCTTTACCAGCAGTTTTGGCGTTAGTCCCTCAAAGTCAGTAGGCTTCACAGCATAACTTGCAGACATTTCCGATTCAACAAGCTGTTTTTCAGCTTTTCCCTTTAGCCGGATGTCTAAGCCCTTTTTTATTTTTATAACTTTTGACATTTTAACCCTTAATTATTAAACATTTGTGCAAAAATATAAAAAAAATCGGCTTATTTACAGATTTTATTATTTAGACTAATTTTAAACTGTATTAATCTTGTTTTGGTATTGAAATATAAATAATTACCGAAACAAAAATGTTGTACAGCAGGTTTTAAAATACCGAATAAAACAACATTCTGTCACAACAATAGTCTTAGCTACATATTATTATTATCATGGAAATACCATAAATCCGCAGCTATGTTTGTAACGAATTTAAGGTAAGAGCTAAAACTTATCAAAAATACAAGGTAATAATAAAATATAATCGTTTATTTTGTGTTTTAAAAAGTAATATTAGACCAAACATAAGCTATTTACAAAGTAGAAATTAGTTAAATCATTATGAATATATACAAGATAAACGGCTTTATTTTACTATTTATATTTAGTATAAATATAAATGCTCAAACTTTTAAAAATCAAATTTTTAAAAAGAATATCGAAACGGTTCTAATTTATAAAGAAGGTTGGCAACTTTCTTTTCCAATAATCAATTTAACAAATGAAGATGAAAAAATCACCCTTAGTTTTGATGAATTAGGAAATAAAACAAATGATTACTCATGGACCATTAAATATTGCAATTCAGATTGGTCAGAAAGTGAACTGGATGCTATTGACTATATTGATGGTTTTTCAGAGGGATATATTTCAAATATTACTTTATCAAGAAACACAAAAGTTAACTATATAAATTACAAATTAAGTTTACCTAACGAAGATTTTAAATTCAGGAAATCTGGTAATTATGTAGTTATTATATATGAAAACAATAATCCCGAGCAAATTGTACTTATCCGGAGATTTTATATTATTAAACAAACAGTTCAAATAGAAGGGAACATTTTCAAACAATCTGTTTCAAGCATTTCTAAGAATCAAACCGTAAATTTCACCATTAAATATACTGATGACGTTATAAACCCAATGGATAATCTAATATCAACAATAATTAAAAATGGAGAAAAAAAGATCACCACTAAAGAAATAAAACCAAATAAATTCAGTACTAATAAAATAAGTTTTGAACATATACAAAAACTCTCTTTTCAAGGAGCTAATGAATACAGACATTTTGACATTAAAAGCCTGAAATTTTTATCTGATAAATTGGAAAAGATAGAGAATACAGATAAATACTATAAAGTATTACTAAGACCTGATGAAATTCGTTCCGAAGAAAAATACAATTATAAACCCGATATAAACGGTAAACGTTTAATTAAATTGGAAAATAACGAGCAAAGCAATATAGAAGCGGATTATTGTATGGTCAGTTTCCGTTTGCAAGCACCAATCAATTTAAATAAAGGTAACTATTACGTATATGGGGAACTAAGTGATTGGGGAATTTCAGATAAATATAAAATGCAATACGATGACAGAGGCTATTACCGGGCTGATATTTTTTTAAAACAAGGATATTATAACTACCGGTATGTATTTAAAAGCGAAGGATTAGATATAGCAGAAAATGCACAGAGTTTATATGCAGAAGGAAACTTCTATCAAACAGAAAACGACTACTACATCTTATGCTATTATAAAAACCCGATTGACATGTGCGACGAATTAATTGGCTTTTTACGTATAAATACAGAAAAGTGAGTTAATTTATAAAAATATAAAATACTGAATAAAAGATAATTATAAGAAGACACACAAAACAAAATTACTGATTACCAAACTATTACCAAACACTTAAACGACACCATTCAAAATAAAAAATATTTTCAAATAAAATATTCTGCATTTTTTATAAAGTTTATTTGGCAATTTATAATGAATTGTATAATATTGCAACGAGTTTTGAAATCGTTCCAATTAAACTCTTCAAAATCATTTCATGTGATTATTTTTTAATAATTTATATTTTTGCATGAAACCGCATGATTAAAATAATCGTTACTTTGTTCATTTTAATAATTATTTTAGTCATACTTGTTTCGTGTTTTAGATAATTACAAGAACAAGAAACATCCATGATAAAATAATTTTAATTTACTAATTGTTGCATCAAAAAATGTTTCATGCCAGTATTAAAGACTAATCCACATGAAGTATCCGTAAACATAAGATAATAAAAAACAATCAGATGATTCGTTTGATGCAAATATTATAAAATATCAAAATTCTTTTCTGCATTGAAAATAACAATAAAAAATCATATAAATAATAATTAATAAACATGTACGATATTCTAGAATTGAATAAGAAACTTGTTTCTGAACTGCGCACGATAGCTAAAGAGCTTGGCTTAAAAAAAGTAGAAAAATTAAAGAAGCAAGATTTAATTTACCAAATACTTGACGAGCAAGCGGTTAAACAAGTAAAGGAGCCTCTAAAAAAGGAACAAAAATCTGAAAAAAAGGAAAAAAGAGAGAAGCGCCCGAGAACACCAAACCAAGGGGTAAAGAAAGAAAATAAATCGAAAGAAAAAAAAGAACAGCCCGAAGTAAAGCAAAAAAAACAGGTAAAAGAAACTAAGGAAGAAGAAATAACGCAAGAGCCTGTAAAACAAATAAACGAACCGGAAAAACAAGAAAAAAATACGCGGAAAGATTTTAACGATGAGAAAAAATCTCATGAAAAATCTCATGAAAAAGAAAGCGCAAAGCGTGAACGGCAAAAAAATGACTATCCGGATAGAGAGCAACATAAGAAAAACAGGAATCAGCGTGAAAAACTTTATGATTTTGACGGAATAATATCTAATTCAGGCGTTCTGGAAGTAATGTCGGAAGGCTATGGTTTCTTACGTTCGGCAGATTATAATTATTTTAATTCTCCTGATGATATTTATGTTTCGCAATCACAGATAAAACTATTCGGGCTGAAAACGGGAGATATTGTAACAGGTCTTATTCGTCCGCCGAAAGAAAGCGAAAAGTATTTTCCCTTAATTAAAGTTCTGGAAATTAACGGGCGAGACCCCGGATTTATCCGCGATCGTATTCCTTTTGATTATCTGACCCCTTTATTCCCCAACGAAAAATTCAACATTACCGGAAACGGGCACAATAATTTATCAACACGAATAATTGATTTATTTGCACCAATAGGTAAAGGACAAAGAGGATTGATTGTTGCACAACCTAAAACCGGTAAAACAGTTTTGTTAAAAGAAATTGCCAATGCAATAGCAGCAAATCATCCCGAGGCTTATTTAATTATTTTATTAATTGATGAACGCCCCGAAGAAGTTACCGATATGGCGAGAAGCGTAAAAGCTGAAGTGATTTCTTCTACTTTTGACGAACCTGCCGACCGACACGTTAAAGTGGCTAACATAGTTTTGGAAAAAGCAAAACGTATGGTTGAATGCGGACATGATGTAGTTATTTTATTAGATTCAATTACACGATTAGCCAGAGCTTATAATACAGTATCTCCGGCTTCGGGGAAAGTGTTATCGGGTGGTGTTGATGCTAATGCACTTCATAAACCTAAACGCTTTTTTGGTGCAGCACGTAATATTGAAAATGGTGGTTCATTAACTATTATTGCTACAGCACTTATAGATACAGGCTCTAAAATGGACGAAGTAATTTTTGAAGAGTTTAAAGGTACCGGTAATATGGAATTGCAATTAGACCGGAAATTA
>JALSLF010000607.1 GCA_026988445.1 Bacteroidales bacterium | reverse complement strand
GTAAATTTTGAGTTTAGCTCCGAATGGCAATACCTCTCAACCGATTTGTATTTATTAAATGCCGATAAATTTACTTATTTAATAAATCAAATAGCCACAACAAGTTCCGGTAAAAAGAAAAAGCGCGGCGGAAACGATTACATTACATCACTTTTTATTCAAGCAAAAATTAAAAATGTGAAATTTTTCGGGGGCGATGTAGTTTATCCCATTTACAGCTTTCAAATAAAAAAAGACGATAAATATACCGCTCAAATTGCCGATAATGCAGGCGTAATCCGTTTAATTGACAATTTGCCCTTAACCACTTCAAAAGATTATATTGATGCAGAAATCAGCGGAGATATTATCAGCAATAACAACAAAAACCAATTTATACTATTGGTTGCAAAACAAATGCAAAACATTTCACGCTTTTCGCAACCCAATACAGCAGTTTTTGAACTCATTGGCGAGCTTGGTAAATTCCTGGAAAGCCGCACTACACAAAAACAATACAAATTCAGCTCAACCATCCGCTTATACGAAGACCAAGACTTCAACCGCCGTTTACATTCCATAAATATTTTTGTATTTATCCCTTCATCAATGGAAAAAATAACAGTAACAACCGGCAATTTAAGTAATTACCTTAATTCTGAAAATCCGCAAATTAATCAAAAAAAATTAAGACAACTGATTACGTTTAGAAGGTATCCCATGATGGTTGTAGTAAACTACAAATCGCGCTACCAAAGCGAAGCAGTAATTGGCGACCAAATTGATTATGAATACATTGCCGAGCGTAAAAGAAAAATGAGCAATGCCTATAAAAACGAACTCATCAACGAACAAACCTACACTTTTGAGAATGAACTAATACAATATTTAGAACTTTTTGTGCGCCTAAAATTAGATATTAACAACTATTCGCTCAACAAGCAAAATAAAATAACCGATGATTTCCGGAAAAATATTTTTGTGATAATGCAAGACTACCGCAAAATGTTAGACTATAAAAATGCAAAAGAGCGACAATATTTTAATAATTCAGGTTTTAACGATGAATTTAAAGAAAAATACGAAAGCGTTTTAAATACCGCCAAAATTTATCTTGCAAGCGACAACGATTTAAAAAATATCAAAGATGTGTTAAATATAATTTACCGCAATACAGGGCAAGACAATCTCCTGCGCGACTCCGCCCAAATGGAGCATGATTTGAAGCTCCTGCACGCAATTAATTTCCCTGAAAGCGAAAAACAATCATTAGAAGCGCGTTTAGTACAAAAAAATATTCAAGATACCGAAAAGCAATTGTACAATACCCGGTTTTTACCTTTGGTAAACAAACTTTATTCAATGCCTCTTGATGATGAAAACTTTAAAAAGTTAAGTGAATACAGTAAACGGGCAAGTTATACAAATTGTACACTTTGCCGCCAAAAATTAAGCTCCGCAGTTAACAATTACACCCAAGGATATCAAAAACTGCAAAAAAGCAAAATATTAGAACTTAACGAAACCGAAAAACAAGAATCATTAAGCCTTTTATTTGAATACCTGAAAAAGAAAAACTGCATCGAAAAAAATTTAAAATCAATAAATCAAGATAATAAACCCGAGTTTTTTTCACTTTTTGAAACCGAATACAAGCGTTTCAAAGGCTTTTTATCCACATTAAGCGATTTGGTAAAAACAGATGCCGAAAATTCATCTATCGAAACCATCAAAGAACAAAACGAAAGTATGCGCAGCTATCGCAAAAAAATAATCACATCCTATCAAAACATAAACAGCGGTTTTCCCAATTTATGCCAATGTGAGTAAAAGGCCGAAAACACAACTAAAGATATAATTATCAGGGCGGCTACGGGCTTTCCGTTTCAAGTCCTCGTGTGTAATGCGGCAAAACTAATTTGGCAAAAGTAGCTTCCGCTGGTCGCTCTTTTGCCAAAAGTTTTGCACGCATTACACCCTGTGGGCTTTCCACTCCAATCCCTGCCGCAACACGCTTCAATCACCATAATAAATAAAAAGCCTAAATACACGCAAGAAATTACCTCTTTTTTAAAGCAAAATTTACAAAACATATAAAAATAAAATCTTAACTTTGTACAAAGAATCAGAATGACTATGAGATACTTTAATACATCCGGACCGAATATCCCAAATGAACACTATACAATTGAGCGTAAAAAACAATTAACAGAAGGTATTAGTTTAGTTCAAAAAAGCAGATATTTTACAATTTGGGCGCCGCGCCAAACCGGTAAAAGCACATTTTTCAGGCAATTGGCTATTACTCTAAATAAAATTAATTATCATCCCGTATTTTTTTCGGTAGAAGGATTTAACGACTACTCAGTTGCTGATATTTTTGACAGTTTTTGTCGTGAGCTTCGCCAACAACAGCAAATTGATTGGGAAATCGGCTCATTAAAAGAATTTGAGCAAAAAATAAGCAATTGTAAGGATAAAAAATTAGTAATTATTATTGACGAAATAGAAGGTCTAAATCCAAAAATTTTTGGACAATTTTTACATACCATACGTAATTTATACCATACACGGCATAATCACTGCCTTAAAAGCGTAGTTTTGGTAGGTGTTTCCAATATCCTCGGTATTATTCAAGACAATGCCAGCCCTTTTAATATTGCCGACAACCTGGGTGTTCCCTATTTCACCAAAGACGAAGTCTTTGAACTTTTGCACCAGCACGAAACCGAAAGCACACAACTTTTTGAAGAAAAAGTAAAAGAAAAAATATATCAAATCACTGCCGGGCAGCCCGGTTTGGTCAATGGGTTTGCAAAAGTGCTGGTAGATAGAAATCCGGATAAGAAAATAGTGGATTATGATGATTATCTAATAGTTGAAGACTGGTATTTAACCGAAGCCATTGATAAAAATTTCGCGAATATTTTAAATCAGGCAAAAAAAGTACGAACTTTTGTTGAAAGATTACTTTTTACCGATGACGAAATTCCTTTTGATATTGACCGTGAAAGTATAAAACTTTTACACACCAACGGTTTAATAAAAAAAGACACAAAAGGAAATGTTACTTTTTGGGTGCCTTTTTACAAAAAAAGACTTTATAAAGCATTCTATCCATATACCAATGGCGAAAAAAGCGAAATTGCCGCCGATATTTATGCACCAGAATTTTTTGATAAAAAAGGAAAATTTAAACTGAATAAGTTAATCAATAATTATAAAGCCTATGTAAAACGCAGAGGATTTAAACCGTTTCTGGAAAAAGACGAAAACGGAAATATCATTGGCATTAAAGAAAGTTCTCTAATTTACAGTTTTGAAACATTTATTACTGCATCGGTTGAAGAGTTAAGCGGTAAAATTTACCGTGAAGCCGATACCGGATTGGGTAAAAGTGATATGATTATTAATATCAACGGATACGAGTTTTTAATTGAAACAAAGGTGTATTACAGTCCGAAAAAATTTCTGCAAGGAAAAGAACAATTAGCTTATTATTGCAAAAGCCTCGATTTAGAAACCGGTATTTATTTAGTATTCATTAAATCAAACAAAAAGTTTCCCGATATTATAAAAGAACAAACTGAAAACATTAAGAACATTAAAATAATCACTTATCTGATTGAATACGACGAAGATAAGTGGTAAACATATTAAGTATTAACTTTTTGATTTTACTACCATTTTCATCCTATTTGCCTTTCAAAACCTTATCAGATACTAATAAAACAATTGGTTTTCCCGATACAGGATTCGTATCGGTTACCACAACAGTATCATATACATTTTCAATGTGTTTATAATCAAGAACCTCTTTTGGACTACCTTGTATATAAATTTTTCCTTTACTCATCATTACTAAAAAATCGCAATACTCACCGGCAAGGTTTAAATCATGTATAATCATTAAAATACTAAGCTGTAAATCATTATTTAGTTTTTGCAATAAATTCAAAATCTGAACTTGATGACCAATATCGAGATGAGAAGTAGGTTCATCAAGCAATAAAAGATCAGGCTGTTGGCTGAGCGCACGTGCAATGTCAACCAACTGCTGTTCTCCACCGCTTAATTGGGTCATTAATTTATTCTTTAAATGATAAGTGCCGGTAAGCTTCATATACCGGTGGGCAATTTCATAATCTTCTTTGCGTTCAAAAAACGAAAAGCGCCCATGATAAGGCATGCGCCCCATAAGTACAAAATCTTCAACCCGAACAGAATCTACAGATAGACTTTGACTAACGACGGCAATTTGTTTAGCCTTTTCTTTATAGCTGAAATTAGCAATGTTTTTGCCATTTAACCACAATGTACCCTCTTTTGCCTTTAAAACTCCCGAAATGGCTTTAAAAAGGGTTGTTTTTCCCGATCCGTTTGGTCCTATAATTCCGGTAAAACTGCCCGAAGAAATTTTAATATCTATATCACGGATATGAAAGGAATTGGCGTATCCGCAAGTTAAGTTTTGTATGTTCAGTATATCAGGCATATATGTTTAAATCGTGTATTTTTTTCGTAAAATTAGCATAAAAGCAAGTCCACCGACAATTCCGGTAATTACACCCACCGGCAATTCGTTGGGCGATATAATGGTCCGGGCTAAGGTATCGCTTAAAACCAAAAAACCGGCACCGCCCAAAAACGAACTCAATAAAAGAATCCGGTAATCATTTCCGGCAAATAAACGCATAATATGCGGAATAATTAAACCGACAAAACCAATAATTCCGGCTACAGCAACAGAAATACCGGTTAATAGCGAAGCTATTATAAATAAAAAGCGAATGGCTTTTGTACTGTTTACTCCAAGATGTATTGCTTTTTCTTCACCCAAGCGCAAAGCATTCAAATCACGGGCAAAAAAATAAGAAAAAAACAATCCACTTAAAGAAGCCCAGAAAGCAACTTTAATCAACAAAACATTTGGCTCGTCTAAGGAACCCATAGTCCAAAAAATAATACTGCGTAAACTTTCATTTGAAGCCACCGCCATAAGCAGCATCATTAAAGACGAAGCAATAAAACTAATCATAACACCGGTAAGCAACATATTATTAGATTGCAGATTAGCTCTTTGTACACTAAAAACATATACAAAGAAAATAACGGCAATAGAGCCTGCAAATCCTGCTAAGGGAAGTGCTAAAGCAGATGCAAATGTTTGTAAACCCAAAACAATAACCAAACTTACAGCAAGTGCAGCACCACCGGAAATACCAAGGGTATATGGCTCAACTAAAGGGTTACGATAAATTCCCTGTAAAATAGCTCCCGAAAGACTTAATGATCCGCCAACTGCAATTCCTAATATAATACGCGGCAAACGAATTTTCATTAAAATAGCATATTTTAAATTGCCCTCTCCTGATTTTAAAATATCAAGGATATCGTGCAGCGAAAAGGATACCTCTCCGAAAATGATAGATACAATAAAAGAAAAGAGTAAAAAAAGCAATAAAAAAAGGATTATTATCGAGTATTTTAAGTTTCGCGACATAAGGTAATGCAATTTTAGATTTTAGAAATTAGAAATTAGATGTATTTTTAACATAATAACATATATTTGTTCAGAAAATGATTTATTGATATTTAAGTCCTATCAATCTAAATTCTAAAATTTAACAAATCACTGTTTAAGCTAAAAAGAGCAATTAAGCACAAAAATAAGTGCCGGGATATTGAGTTAAACCAAAATTGAGCTTTAATTATAAATATCCTTTTTCATTTCTTCCAATACATCAACAAACTCAATAACGGTTGGCGCATTGGCTTTATCTGCTTCAAGAACAAAAATTTTATTATTTTTTACAGCATTAAGTGCTTTATAATTTAACCAAATTTGTTTTTCTTGATTAGTAGCAACACCCATTGAAGTAATAAAGATTACATCCGGGTTTTTTAACAATACGCTCTCGCGATTTATAGAACCTGATTTTAAGCCGGCTGCTAAATTAACACCACCAAGCAATCTGATGTAATCACCCATAAAACTATCATCGATAACCGTCCAAAGCGGATTGGCTCCTATTTGTATAAAAATAAGAGGTTTCTCTGATTTGGGAATTTGAGCTATAAGTTTGTTTAAACGCCTGTTTTGTTCATGAACAATAAGCTCTGCTTTGTCCTTTTTACCACAAATATCTGCTAAACGAATAAATTGATTACATAAATCGGTAAATGACTTAGGCACA
>JALSLF010000606.1 GCA_026988445.1 Bacteroidales bacterium | reverse complement strand
GGGATGTATCTGAAAGTTTCGTTAACTTTTTGATTATCATTTATATCAAGTTTACAGCTTGTTTTTTATATTTTAAATTTATGAGCACAAAAATATAAAAAATATCGAATATTATAACAAAGGATATGTAATTCTTTTTTATAAATGAAAAAATGTTTAAATGGATAGGAATAAATACTGAGTTAGCAAACCGGTTCTGCTATTTTTTATCTAAATCTTTTAATAATGATGAGGTTTCAAAAACGGTAAAAAGTAAATATAGAATAAAAAATGTGAGTACAAATACCAAGGCGTTTGTTTTATCAATTAACAGATAAACAATAATAAAAATCAGGTATAAAAACAGTTTTAAGGAGGTAATTCCCATAAAAGAGGTAGAGAATTTGGTAATGCGTGATTGTCCGGCTTTTACAATAATGTAATGCGATAAAAATGAAATTAAAGTAAAAAACAAGAGAACATAGGGAAAAACAGAAAGGTAAAAAGAAGATAATACGGTGGAATATAATATTGCTGCAATAAGGGCAATAAGAGCAACAAAAATTAGTAAACGAAGGCTATAATTTTTAAGCATATTATTTAAGAAAATCTTTTAACACAATCCATAATGCGGCAAAAATGCCAAACAATGACAATACTACCGTAAAAACGGGGAATTGCCATTGCAGGTATTCATCAATTTTTAAGCCTCCGAAAAAACAAATCATTATGGTAGCCACCATTTGAAAAGAGAGGCTTGAATACTTTGCCCAACTATTTAGTTTGGCTTTTTTCTTTTGTATCGGTTTTTGTTCCGAAGTTTTGATTTTCTTGTTTTCCATCCATTTTGCAAGTTCCTGTAAAAGTAGCACCGGGTTCAATCGATATTTTTTTTGTAATAATATCTCCCTGAATATTAGCCGATGCTTTTAAAGATAAAAGTTCCGTAACCGTAATTTTACCGGAAACTTTACCCGATATATCACAATTGGCACATACTATTTCGCCTTCAACATTACCGGTTGCACCAATTACCAGTCTCCCTTTAATGTTAACATTACCTTTTAATTTACCGTCAATACGAACATCACCTGCTGATTTAACTTCACCGGTAATTTCGGTTCCATTAGCAAATGAGTTTATTGAGTTTATTGCACTTTCTTGATAATTTGCCATAGTTTCTGTTTTTTTCTTTCCAAATGCCATATTATTGTCTAAAATATTTTTTTGAACAACTCAAAATTATAAAAAATACATTATGTATTGATAAATCTATGTTTAATTTTAAAAGTCTTCCATAAATTTAGTGGTATAATTACCTTCAATAAAACGCTTATCGCGCATTAATTTAGCATGAAACGGAATAGTAGTTTCTATTCCTTCAATTACAAATTCTTCTAAAGCACGTTGCATTTTTTGTATTGCTTCTTCACGTGTTCGCGCTACTGCAATTAATTTTGCCACCATTGAATCGTAATGGGGCGGAATAGTGTATCCTGCATAAATATGAGAATCAACACGTATGCCGTGTCCGCCGGGTGTATGTAGGGTTTTGATTACTCCGGGTGAGGGACGAAAATTGTTTTTATAATCTTCGGCATTAATTCTGCATTCAATGGCATGCATTTGCGGATAGTAGTTTTTTCCTGTAATAGGAACTCCTGCTGCAACTTTTATCTGTTCTTTTATTAAATCAAAATTTATAACTTCTTCGGTAATCGGATGTTCAACCTGAATACGAGTATTCATTTCCATAAAATAGAAATTCCGGTGTTTATCTACCAAAAATTCAACAGTACCCACTCCTTCATACTTTATTGATTCGGCTGCTTTTATTGCAGCATTCCCCATTTTTTCGCGCAACTCATCAGTCATAAAAGGGGAGGGGGTTTCCTCAAGCAATTTTTGATGACGGCGTTGAATTGAACAGTCTCTTTCGGAAAGGTGGCATGCTTTTCCTGTTTGGTCGCCAACAATTTGAATTTCAATATGGCGCGGGTCTTCAATAAATTTCTCCAAGTATAAACCATCGTTGCCAAACGCAGCACCCGACTCTTGTTTAGCGGCATCCCACATTGCTTCAAATTCTTCTTCTTTCCAGATGATACGCATTCCTTTACCACCACCACCGGCAGTAGCTTTGATTATAACGGGGTATCCTATTTCTTTTGCTAATGTTTTTCCTTCTTCAATACTTTCCAATAATCCTTCCGAGCCGGGAATAGTGGGTACTCCGGCAGCTCTCATCGTTTTTTTAGCATTTGATTTGTCGCCCATTTGATCAATCATTTGAGCCGATGGTCCGATAAACTTGATGTTGTGTTCGGCACAAAGTTTTGCAAAACGAGAATTTTCAGCTAAAAAACCGTATCCGGGATGTATAGCATCGGCGTTGGTTAATTCTGCCACCGATAAGATTGCCGGTATGTTTAAATACGATTCTGAACTTGGCGGTGGACCTATACAAACAGCTTCGTCAGCAAAGCGAACATGTAAACTGTTTTTATCAGCTGTTGAATAAACAGCTACTGTATTTATACCCATTTCTTTACAGGTACGTATTATTCTTAAAGCAATTTCGCCTCTATTGGCTATCAGTATTTTATTAAACATATTTTCTTACTATTTATAACAATAAGAGACATTGAAAATTAGCTGCACATAATCTGAATTTGTGCAGCTAATTTATTTATTAAAACAAAAACTTATTTTGTATCTCTTATATAAGTTGTTTCATCTTTGTTGTAAAAGAAGCTCAGATTCATGTTTTTCTTAACAAAGTCATACAATTCGGCAGAAGTATTAAATTTTTCGTCGATATTATCCGTTACTTCGTAAAGTATGAATTTATCTCCTTGTAAATCAATTTTATGTAAAAAGTAATCTCCGGCGCCGTTTTCTTGCATATTTAAGAACACATTATCGTCAATTTTGGTAATATGTGTTAAATATTTTGTTTCTTTATAAGTTGAATCTGATGTTTGATATTCAAATTTCACTATATTAAACTTATATTTGTCAATCGGTTGAATTTCAAAGTATTCCGGGTTTTCAGCTTCCATGTCAGACTCTTTAATCCATTTGCCCATCAGCTTTTTATCCAATTTTTGATTAGCTTCACTGATTGGAACTGATGATTGATAAGGGCATGCTGTTAATATCAACATGGCACTTATTAGTGACATTAAAATGATTTTTGTTTTCATAGCTGTATTTGTTAGTTAAAAAATGTTAGCTTGGGTCAATAAGGAATAAGGGTTGGTCAAATTCAACCGGTGAAGCATCATCTACCAGAATTTTAACAATTTTACCGCTTACTTCGGCTTCAATTTCATTAAAGAGTTTCATGGCTTCGATAATACAAACCACCTTGCCGGGAGTTACTTCATCGCCAACATTTACATAGTTAGGTTTATCGGGTGCAGGTTTACGATAAAATGTTCCCACCATCGGTGCTTTTATTTCTATGTAATTATTTGCACTTTCTTCTTCTTTTTTAGCCTCTTGTTGTACGGGCTGTTGTGGCATGGTTTGCATTTGCGGAACAACAGGCATTTGTGGCATGGTAGCCATTTGTGCCGGCATCGGGAATTGCTGAACAACAGTTGTTTCTGTGTGTGTTGCTGCTTTACCCTTCGGCGGTGTTTTAATGGTTAATTTTAAATCGCCTGTTTCAATTTTAACTTCTGTAGCCCCTGATTTGGCTATAACTTTTATAAAATCTTGCAGTTCTTTGAGTTCCATAATTATTCTTAAATTTTATTTTTCGCAATGTAATGATTTTTTTTTAAATAACATGAATGAGTAGGTTCTAAAGAGGCTGATTATTGCCCAACTTTTTTTGTGATAAATTTTTAAAAGCTAATAAACAACCGCTTAACTTAACAATTAATGCCGGCAAGTTGTTATTTTTGACAAAAAACCGGACATTTTATTCTACCCATTAATTTTTCGGATTATAAGCCCATTTTAAATACATGGCACCCCATGTAAAGCCTGCTCCGAAAGTAGCAATGATTAAGTTATCCCCTTTTTTTAGTCTGGGCTCCCATTCGTTCAATAATAAGGGGATGGTTGCATCGGTAGTATTTCCGTATTTATGAATGTTTATCATCACCTTTTCTTTGGGTAGCTCCATTCTGCGTGCAGTGGCATCAATAATACGCAGGTTTGCCTGATGGGGTACCAACCAGTCTAAATCGTCAGCAGAAAGATTATTACGTTTCATCATTTCAACCGATACATCTGCCATACGCGAAACAGCAAATTTGAATACTGCTTGCCCTTCTTGATAAATAAAGTGTTCACGGGCATCAATGGTTTCGTGTGTGGGTGGTTTTACCGAGCCTCCGGCTTTTTGATGCAAATGTTTTCTTCCTGCGCCATCCACAAAATTGGTAACATCAATAATTCCTTCTTCTTCATTTGTGGGTTCAAGAAGAACAGCTCCTGCGCCATCGCCAAAAATAGGACAGGTAGTTCTATCGGTATAATCTACTATTGCCGACATTTTATCGGCACCCACCACAATTACTTTTTTATATTTGCCCGTTTCAATATACTGGCTCCCTGTTGTTAATCCATATAAAAAGCCTGAACACCCTGCATTAATATCAAAGCTAAATGCGTTTTTAATGCCTACTTTATCGCTAATAACATTAGCAGTAGCCGGAAAAACCATGTCGGGAGTAACCGTAGTGCAGATTAGCAAATCAACTTCATCGGGCGATGTTCCTGTTTTTTCCAAAAGGTTTTGAACGGCTTTTGCTGCCATATCCGAAGTGCCTTTGCCTTCACCTTTTAAAATTCTGCGTTCCTTAATTCCGATGCGGGTCATTATCCATTCATCGGAAGTATCTACCATTGTTGATAATTCATCGTTGGTAAGGATGTAGTCGGGAACATGTGCACCGACCCCTGTTATTGCTGCTTTCAATTTAGACATAAAAAAATATTTAGTTCAATAAAATAAGGCTGTTTAAAAAGTAAAGCAACAACGCTCAAATGCGCATATATAACAGAGGCAAATCAAAAAATCTACAATAAACTTTTGATATCCTCTGATGAATAAATGTTCATACTCTACTTTTTAAACAGCCTTTTATCTGCTAAATTATCCTGTATTTCAATTAAGAAAATACTTTTAGCTTCTTAATGAAACCGATAATGCTAAAGTGTTTCTTCTTTTTCAATAGCTAACTGACCGCGATAGTGTCCGCATTCAGGACATACTCTATGATATTGATGTCTTGCACCGCAATTTGGGCAAACAGCCAATGTAACTGTTGTTGCTTTGTAATGCGTTCTTCTCTTATCTCTTCTTGTCTTTGAAATTTTGCGTTTTGGATGTGCCATTTTAATATGTATTAATCAAGTTTATAGATAATTTTTTAATTATATAAATTTTTCAACTTATCCCATCTGGGGTCGGTTTTTACTTCTTCTTGTTCATCACCACTTAGATATTTTTCTAATTTATCAATCATTTCATGATTGCAAGTGCTGTTCCCGTATTCGTCGTCAGGATGAATTTTTTTTAAAGGAACTTGCAAATTTATGTAATCATAAAAATGTTTTGCTAAATCAATTTTATCTTCTTTGCGCGAAAGAACCATTTGTTCGTCCACATCACTTAAATCGGAAGTTTCCTCACCAAAATTAATATAAAGTTTATTGGAAAAATCCAAATCATAATCAAAATAATCCAAACATCTGTCGCATTGAAGATTAATTTTTCCTTTAAAATTAAAATCAAAGCTCAAATAGCCGGACGATTTTATCATTTCAATATTTGCTACAATATCTACATCATTTATATCTGTTAATTCAAAACTGTTTAAAACATCTTTTAAAATTTTGAATTGAAAATGATGTTTGCCTTCGGATAATCCCGAGAAACTAATATTGTACTTATCTTCTTTCTTCACTTTATGTCCTGCAAAATAATTCGCAAAAGTATATATAAATCCGAAAATAAAAAATTTAGTATGATTAATTTTTTATAAAAATATCTCAAAGGCTTTATTTTTAATGATTTATGTTTTTTGCTAATTTTGAGCAGGAAGCTTGTAAAACTGGTATTTAAAATTTAGCCCTTAAAGCAAAAATTAAATTTCTGCCTGCCGAAACAATTCCTGATGAATACGGACGATAACGAGTATCTAATATATTTTCTACACCGGCATTTATTTGTAAAAACTTGTTTATC
>JALSLF010000605.1 GCA_026988445.1 Bacteroidales bacterium | reverse complement strand
ATCACCAATTCCTTGAACTTTTATTAAATCTTTCTTTTTCGCTTTAAAAATATCATCAATATTTCCAAAATGGGCAATCAGTTTTTTAGCATTAACATTACCAATTCCCGAAATCATACTAAGGGCAATCTTATATATTAAGTTGGTGTGCATTGTTTAAAGTATTTTGATAGATGAGATGTATGGCTATTCTCTATAATTATATCTGCAAGTTTACTTAAATATTTAAAATCAAACAATTGTAAATATAAATATTTTTAGTTTAGCCTGAATTATGCATAAGTTTTCGTTATGAGAAGCAAAAATGCTAAGAATAAAGCTAAGCGCAGGCTTTCAACTCGCAGGAATAGCCATAGCTATTTTGAGAATTGAAAGCCGAGCATTGCCTTTATTTAATGTAGTTTGGCTCCGGAATAGAAATATTTATGCATAATTCAGCTTAAACCTAAATTGAGTGAATATTTTACTTAACTATTTAAGACTGAATGCTTTAATTTAAGAATAAATCAAGTTACTATGTATGATAAATGTGTCAGTTCTAATTTAAGAGAATAAATGTGTTAAAAAAAGTTAATTTATCCGGTTTTTATTTTGAGTAAATAATATTCTTATTTATATTTGTCGTGAAATAATTCACAATGAGTATTTATTCACAATGAATGTTGATACACATATAAAAAGAAGGGTACTTCCGATAAAAACAACAGAGCGATTGCTTCTGTACAAAACAATTTTGGCTGAGCTTTTGGAGCAGGGAGAGGAATATATTCATTCATACAGGCTTGCAGAAATAGCAAAAAATAATGCTGCACAAGTTAGACGTGATATAATGGCTGTTAAATATACCGGTGTTCCTTCAAGAGGATATCATATTAGTGATTTAATAAAAAAGATTGACAGGGCACTAAGTCTTGGGAAAAGAATAAATATGGCACTGATTGGAGCAGGGCGTTTGGGCTTAGCAATTATGTCTTATTTTCAATCGCATAAGACGAGGTTTAATTTAACAACTGCTTTTGATATAAGCAAAGATAAAGCAAATAAGCAAATAAACGGTTGTCACATTTATTCTTTACATGACCTTAAAGAAATTATTGAAAAGGAAAGAATTACTTTTGTTATTTTAACGACTCCTGATAAATCAGCTCAATATGTTGCTGATTTGTTGTCAGAAACTAAGGTTAAGGGAATTCTTAATTTTACATCCATACCTTTAAAAGTTAAAAAGGGTATTATGGTAAATAGAATTGACATAACATTGGAAATGGAAAAACTTGCGTTTTATAGCCATTAGTTTTTTTTAATATTTAATGTGAAAAAATTCACAATAAATTAACATAAAATTAATTTTAAAATAATAATATGAAAGTTGCAGAAAAAATTGACTTATTAAAGCAAAAAAGACAAAATCTGTCAAAGTTGGGAGGTGATGCAAGAATTGAAAAGCAACATGCAAAAGGAAAATTAACAGCACGCGAGCGTCTAAATCTATTATTTGACGATGATACTTTTTGTGAAATAGACCCTTTTGTTAAGCATCGTTCAACAAATTTTGGAATGGAAAAAGTTGAAATAAAGTCTGATGGTGTAATTGTTGGACACGGGCTGGTAAATGGAAGACCTGTATTTGCTTTTTCGCAAGATTTTACTTCAAGAGGTGGGTCTTTAGGTGAAATGCATGCAGCAAAAATTACTAAAATAATGGACTTAGCTTTAAAAGCCGGAGTTCCGGTAATTGGACTTAATGACTCTGGAGGGGCAAGAGTTGAAGAAGGAGTTGATGCACTGAAAGGCTATGGTGATATTTTCTTTAGAAATGCACGTGCATCGGGTGTAATCCCGCAAATATCAGCAATTATGGGTCCATGTGCGGGAGGTGCTGTTTATTCACCGGCAATGACTGATTTTATCTTTATGGTAAAAAAAACAAGTTATATGTTTATTACAGGTCCAAATGTTATAAAAACGGTAACCGGTGAAGAAACTACCTTTGAAGAACTTGGAGGAGCAATGACGCATAATGCTAAAAGCGGAAATGCACATTTTGCTTGCGAAGATGATGAGCATGCCATTGAACAAATCAGGGAGCTGCTTGATTACCTACCTAATAATTATTTGGAGGAAGCGCCGGTTATGGAAACAGATGACGACCCCGGTCGTTATTGTGATGTGCTTGATACAATTATTCCCGACGACCCGAAAGTGCCTTACGATATGAAAAAAGTTATCGAAGAAGTAGTAGATGATAATGATTTTTTTGAGGTACATGAACATTATGCTGAAAATGCCATTGTAGGTTTTGCAAGACTTAATGGAGTTTCTGTTGGAGTTATTGCTAACCAGCCTGCTATTTTAGCCGGTTGTTTAGACATAAACGCTTCGGATAAAATTAGCCGGTTTATAAGCACCTGCGATGCTTTTAATATACCGCTTGTTACATTTGTTGATGTGCCCGGGTACTTACCCGGAGTAGAGCAAGAGTTAAACGGCATTATACGTCATGGAGCTAAATTATTATTTGCTTATTCCGAGGCAACAGTTCCAAAACTTACAGTTGTTGTCCGAAAAGATTATGGTGGTGCTTATCTTGCCATGAGTGCCAGACAACTTGGTACTGATATGGTTTTTGCTTGGCCAACGGCTGAAATTGCTGTTATGGGAGCAAAAGGAGCTGTGGAAATTATATCTGATTACAGAAAACAAATAAATAGTTCAGAAAACAAAGCAGAAAAAACAAATGAATTGATTAATGAGTATGAAAACGCATTTAACAATCCATATAAAGCAGCAGAACGCGGGTATATTGATGATGTTATTTTACCGGGCGAAACAAGACAACGCCTTATTAAAGCATTAGAAGTGATGATAACTAAAACAGAAATGTTACCGCCTAAAAAACATGGTAATATTCCTCAATAAAAATAAAGCAAATGAGTAGAAAAGAGAAAAAAGCAAAAGCAGCAGCAATAGCTGTAGCCTGTTACCTGCAATTAAGTAATGATTGTAAGGATAAGCAAAACTGTAACGGCTGGCGCAGAGTAGGAAGGGCATTATCTTTAAAAAAACGAGATTTATTACGTATAAATGGTAGAGTGCCAAGCTCATACAGATTAAGAATGTAATTAAATCTAAGAATTAAAATTTAAAAAAGGAAATATTATGAAATATGATAAACACGGTGTATTAGAGATGACACAAATGGATTATGCTCAGGAAAGACCCAAAGCCGAAAATCCGATTAAAATAAATGACCTTACATTTAGAGACGGACATCAAAGCCTATTTGCCACAAGAGGAAGAACAGAGGATATGATACCTTTTGCCGAAGCAATGGATGAAATTGGCTTTCACTCTGTTGAAACTTGGGGAGGAGCAACTTTTGATACAATGCACAGGTACTTGAATGAAGACCCGTGGGAACGAATCAGAATACTAAAAAAATACATGCCCAAAACGCCATTTTTTATGCTTTTAAGAGGACAAAATGTTGTTGGTTATAGAAATTATGCCGATGATGTTGTAGAAACATTTGTCCAAAGAGCTTGTGATAACGGAATGGATATATTTAGAGTTTTTGATGCTTTAAATGATTTCAGAAATTTTGAAACAGCGGCAAAGGTTATAAAAAGAAACGGAAAACATTTTCAAGGTACTGTATGTTACACACTTACAGAACCCAGATTGGGTGGTGATGTTTACAATATTGATTACTATATTAATAAAGTAAAAGAGCTGATAGAGTTTGGAGTCGATTCAATCTGTATTAAAGACATGGCAGGTTTGGTTGCTCCTTACGATGCTTATAATCTGATTCGCGAGATTAAAAAAATAACCGATATTCCGGTAAACCTGCATACGCATTTTACATCAGGCATGGGTGATTTGGCTATATTTAAAGCAATTGAAGCAGGTGTGGATATTGTAGATACTTGTATGTCGCCTTATGCTTATCGCACTTCGCATGCAGCTATTGAGCCGCTGGTTATATCTCTGCTTGGCACAAACAGGGATACCGGTTTTGATATTAAAAAACTGAACGAAATAAGTGCCAAAATGGAAGAAGTAATTCCAAAATACAAACATTTTGCAAACAATCCCAAATATTCAATTATTGATACAAATGTGATATTGCATCAAACTCCGGGCGGTATGCTGTCAAACTTGATTAATCAATTGAAACAGATGGATGCTTTGGATAAACTTGATGAAGTATTCAGATTGTTACCAAAAGTAAGAAAAGACCTTGGTATGGTTCCGCTTGTTACGCCTACAAGCCAAATAGTAGGTGTTCAAACGGTAAATAATGTACTTTTTGATTCTTACGAAGGTGAATACGCTAAAATAACACAGGAAGTTAAAGACTTGTGTTACGGGCTTTACGGAAAAACCACACACCCGATTAACGAGGAAGTTAGAAAAAAAGCACTAAAAGATTATCCGAGAGGAGAACAGCCGATTGACTGTCGCCCCGGTAGTGTGTTAGAGCCTGAACTTGAAAAAGCCAAAAAAGATGCAAAAGATTTAGCAAAAGATATTGATGATGAATTAATTGTTGCATTATATCCGGTTACGGGAAAAAGATTTTTAAAGTGGAAATACGGTTTGACTCCGGTACCCAAAGATGTTTTACCCAAAACCCTCGAAGATGTTAAAAAAGAAGAAGAATTGATTAAAAAAGCTTTATCCGGCGAACTCTCTGCATCAACAAACGGAAAGTCAGGTATGGTAACTATGGAAGTATTTGTTGATGGCGAAAAATTTACTGTTGAAGTACCTGATAATAAATTATCATCTAATAAAAAAAATAAAAAAAATAAGAGAAAAAAAGTAAAAGAAGAAGTGAGTAACGGAGCAGTTACAGCTTCAATACCGGGTATGATAGTAGAATATAAAAAGCACAACGGCGAAGAGGTAAAAGCCGGTGATGTTGTACTTGTTATTGAAGCAATGAAAATGATGAATAATATTGAAGCACCCAAAGACGGTGTTTTGAAAGATATAAATTTAGATTCAGGAGATTTGGTTGAAAAAGGCTGTTTGCTTTTTACAGTTGAAGATACTGAAAATAAATTTTAGTTTTTCTAAAATTAAATGTTTAACCCTAAAAATTTAAAGTTATGTTTGGTTATTTTATTCCAACAGTAAACCTAATGGGTGCAGGATCTGCATCAGAAGTAGGAAAACAAGCCAAAATTATTGGCGGAAGCAAAGCATTGGTTGTAACTGACAAGCCATTGATGCAAATTGGTATAGTTGATACTATTGTTAAGTACCTGAATGATGAAGGTGTAGAAGCCGTTGTTTTTGACGGTGCTTTACCAAACCCGACAGTTAAAAATGTACACGATGGTTTGGATTTATTCCAAAAAGAAAACTGTGATATTATTGTTGCTGTTGGAGGCGGTAGCCCTATTGACTGTGCAAAAGGTATTGGTTTGGTAGCTACAAACGGTGGTTCAATTAAAGACTTTGAGGGTTTGGATAAATCAAAAAATGCAATGCCCCCTTTTATTGCAGTGAACACAACTGCCGGAACAGCCAGTGAAATGACACGTTTCACAATTATTACGGATACAGACAGACATGTAAAAATGGCTATTGTTGATTGGCATGTAACTCCTACTGTTTCAATAAACGACCCTGAAATGATGCTTAGTATGCCTAAATCTTTAACAGCTGCAACCGGAATGGATGCCCTAACACATGCTGTTGAAGCTTATGTTTCAACCATTGCCACACCTGTTACCGATTCGGCAGCTATTAAAGCTATTGAATTAATCAGCCAATATTTACGTCCTGCTGTTGCTAACGGCAGTAATATGGAGGCTCGTGATAAAATGGCTTATGCTGAGTTTCTTGCAGGAATGGCATTCAACAATGCAAGTTTAGGTCATGTTCATGCTATGGCACATCAGTTAGGTGGATTTTATGATTTACCTCACGGGGTTTGTAATGCAATCCTTCTTCCTCATGTAGAAACTTTTAATATGATTGCTTGTCCTGAGCGTTTTGCAGAAATTGCTGTTGCAATGGGCGAAAATATTGAGGGACTGTCTGTTATTGAAGCTGCCGATCTGGCTATGGAAAGCATCAAAAGACTATCAGAAGATGTTGGAATTCCGTCAGGATTAAAAGAGCTTGGTGTAAAAGAAGAAGATTTACCGACACTTGCCGATAATGCTCTTAAAGATGCTTGCGGATTAACAAA
>JALSLF010000604.1 GCA_026988445.1 Bacteroidales bacterium | reverse complement strand
TCTACCACATCGGGTTGTGAAACTAATTTAGCCATACGGGTACCTCCTATCCTATCGGGCATGATTACATTAGTAGCCCCGGCGCGTTTTAATTTCACATCAGAATGGTCTTCCGAAGCACGACTAACAATAGTCATTCCCTTATTTAACTCTCTTGCTGTAAGCACAATAAATAGATTATCGGCATCGCTTGGCAAGGTTGTTATAAGTGCTTTGGCAGTTTGAATTTTGCTCTTTAACAAAACTTCTTCATGAACAGCATTGCCGGCAACCTGAATAAAATTACGGTTTTTCCATAGTTCTTTTGCCATTTCATCTTCAACTACGCCTTCAGTGTTTTCAATTACCAATACTTTTTCATTATGCATTAATAAATCCATCACGGCTTGTTTGCCGTTTCGTCCAAATCCGCAAACAATAACATGATTTTTCAAATTTTTCAATTCTTTTTCCATTCTTTTTTCATTCAAAAAATTACGAAACTCACCATCCAAAACAAAACGGGTTGCATTGCTAATAAAATAAGCAAAAATCCCGAAACTAATCACAATCAAAAAAGCGGTAAACAACATTCCTGAAGGGTGCAGGGGTCTCACTTCTTCAAAGCCTACTGTTGATATAGTAATCATCGTCATATAAAAAGCTTCGATAAAAGTAAAATCCTCTAACCACCAAAAGCCTAAACTACCGATTAGTATAATTAAAAAAAGTGCCACTGCACTATAGTATATATATCCTATCTTATTCAATTTCTACAATATTTTATTTACCTATTAATCAACCAATTACAAGCCACTTAAATAATTCAACATTAAACTATTATCAATTAAACGTTCAAATGTCCTTACAGACGATTTGAAGTTTCAAAAAATACCTACACAGAGTAAACATGTTTTAATATTTCCGTACCGATACCACAATCAAGACATCTCGCATATTTGCAATAATTATTTGTTTGTTGAATTATTGCTTGCGAAAAAAAAGCATTGGGTATTTTCACACCTGCCTCAGTCCACATTTTGGTAATTTTATTATTTTCAGGCTTTATTTCTTCGAGCCAATTAATTGCCTTGTCTTTAAGGTGTTGATTATCTTTTGCCTCACCATATAAAAACAAAAAAGGAATTACCGTATTTATCAATATATTATCTATTGAGCTTTCGCCCAATGTTTTTTCTTTGGCAGCCGATAATTTTGCAAAAGTATAATGATTTTTCCAAAAATTACTTGCTTTTACATCAAACAATGTTTTTACTTGCGAAATTCTATCTGAATCAATAATTTTAGAAAATAAGGAAGTCGATTGATAAATAAGTTGCGCAAATTGAGCAATCCTAATTGTCGGAAAATTTCCCGGACGGGTACGTAAAAATTTCCAATTATATTTTTCAATGGGTTTTAACGAAAACTTATTGGCCAGATGCAAATATTCTTTTTGTAAACGCAGGTAATAATCATTATTAAAATCATCAGCCAAAAAGCCGGCTTGCCCAAACAGTAAAGCCTCTATTTGCAATAAATTATCGTGATGTTTTGCCAAATATTTTAAAGGTAAACCGGCTGCCAATCGTTCAAAAGGTTCGGCATTTAATTTAAAACCGAAATTTCGGGCTATTATTTGATAAAAAGTTTCTTCCCAATTATTTTTATTTCTTGATAATTTTTGTTTAATGATTTCTGTTTTTTCACTTAATCGCTCAAACAACATATTATTTAGCCACAGTTTTAATCTGAAATTTTCCAATAAATTTAAGTCATCGCTACACGATAAAATTTTATTGTTCTTGATTAGTTCTTCATATTTTTCCAATAACATTTTATCCGGCTTTAACTCCAAAGTAGGGATTTTCTCATTTTTTTGATTGCAAACCTCTTTATCACAATCAAAAACAACATGTAAAATTACATTGTTATATGCTTTATCATTTTGATGTTTATGCGCATACCAATCAGATGCTTTTACGTGTATCTCCACATTTCCAGCCCAAAGTGTATCTCCTATTTTAATTTTTGCATTCGTAAAATCCGGACCGGAATCAAAATTTTGTATTCCGGGATTATGTATTTCAAGCCCTAAACCTTGACTTGTTTGTAATTTGTTTTTATTATAAAGCTTATATTTCCAGATAAAATATAAAATTTTTTCTTCCATATTTGAACAAAAAACTGTTAAAATTTATTAAAAAAATAAAAATACTAACGATATGTGGATATAAAAATCTTTTATCAAAAAATTTAATATTATTTTTGCAAACAAGTTTTAAATATGGAAACAAAAACGATTAATAATAAGAAAAAAAGAACCTTTAAGAAAACCTTAGAGCTCTATCATAATTACTATAAAAGAACGGGCTTGTATAAATTTCTCGGGGTTAATTTCTTAAAGTTGATATTTATATTAGCAAGCATTATTGCACTTATTTTGCTACTTGATTATTTTATTGATTTTAAAGCCAGACAAGATGAGATGCAACATTTTGTGGAAAGGCATAACCCTCTTTTTGTATTCAGTTTTTTTCTTGGAACAGAATCATTTATGGGGCTTATACCTCCCGATATATTCATTGTATGGGCAAAAGCCCGATTTCCTGAAAATGCATATTTTATTGTTGGTATATTAGGTACCCTATCCTACATTGGAGGAATTAATGCTTATTTTCTGGGTATTTTGGTACGCAGGTTTCCAAAAGTAGAAAAATATGTTCAAAAAAAATATGAGAAAAACTTTGAACTAATAAAAAAATGGGGCGGAATAGTTATTATTATGGCAGCACTTTTCCCACTGCCTTTTGCTATGATAAGTACTGTTGCCGGAATTGTCAAATATCCGTTTAAGCCGTTTCTTTTGTATGGGTTAACACGATATATACGCTTTTTTCTGTATGCAATGGCTATATTTGGTGCGCTAAATAAACTTATTTAAAACTTAAACTATGAAAACACATGCGGTAATAATTGTTTTTCTCCTTCTATATATTCCTCAAATGGGAATATCACAAAAATTTGATAAACCCGAAAGTATAACTTTTGACAAAAAAACAGGAGACTATTTTGTTACCAACGTGGGCTCCGGAGATATCTTAAAAATTGATAAAGAAGGAAATACAAAAGCTTTTATTTCCGGTTATGTTTCATTTCTGGGAATTAAATTACATCGCGGCATTCTTTATTGTGCCGAAAATAAAAAAACAGGAAATGATTTTGTGCGTGGATTTGATAAAGAAACCGGCAAACTTGTTTTTTCATTAAGCATCCCCAACACAAAGCAACTTAACGATATTGAATTTGATAATAAAGAAAATTTGTATGTTACTGACCGTATTGGCAATAAAGTTTACAAAGTATCGATAAAAAAAAGAGCTTATGAAGTGATTGACAGTACTATAAATACCCCAAACGGACTTTATTTTGATAAAAAGAATAACAGAATGCTCATTTGTAATACGATTGATTCTTGCAGTATTTACAGCTTTGATTTAAAAACCGATAAAATTTCAACAATAGTAAATACAAACTTTCCACATTTCGATGGAATTACCATGGATAAAAAGGGCAATATTTATTTGACAAGTTGGTCTATTGATTGGAAAAGCAGTATTTTGTATAAATACGATGGTAAAAATTTCACAGAACTATTAAAAAACAAAAACGGTATGGCAGATATCGAATTTAATGAAAAAACAAACTGTATTGATATTGCTAATTACTTTGGTAATTCCGTAACTCATTTTAAATTAGCTGATGAATAAGCTTAAAACATATTTTACTCCTCCTTTTCCGTTTAAGAATAAGCACATCAGTACTATCTTTCCGGCACTTTTCCGAAAAATTACAGGTGTAAACTATCAAAGAGTAAGAATAAATACTCCTGATGAAGATTTTTTAGATATCGATTTTTCAAAAACAGGCAGTGATTCAGTACTTGTTATTCTGCATGGTTTGGAAGGAAATACAAAAAAAGCCTATATAAAAGGTTTGGCACGCATAATGAACAGTTCAGGAATAGATGCTTGTGCTTTAAATCTCAGAGGATGCAGTGAAGAGGATAATCGTAAATTTTATTCGTATCACAGTGGAAAAACCGAAGATTTGGATTTACTGATTAATTATCTTTCAGATAATTATCCTTATGAAAACATCTATATGGCAGGCTTTAGTTTAGGCGGAAATATCGTACTTAAATATGCAGGTGAACAAGCCGAAAATATAAACAAAAAAGTGAAAGCAGCAATTGGTATTTCTGTACCTTGCGATTTAAAAGCCACATCTTATAATTTTCTGAAAAAAGATAATTTTTTATACCAATATCGTTTTATACGTTCATTACGCAAAAAAGCCTTAAAAAAAATTAACTCCTTTCCCGAATACAAACATCTTGAAAAAAAAATCAAATCGGCTCGTACATTTTTCGATTTTGATAATCTGATAACAGCTCCTTTCAACGGATTTGAAGATGCAGCAGATTATTGGAAAAAATGCAGCAGCAAACAATTTATAAGCCAAATTAAAATTCCCACCCTGCTGATTAATGCTTTGGACGACCCATTTTTAACAAAAGAGAGTTATCCTTATGAAGAAGCTAGCCGGAATCCTGTGTTCCGTTTTGAAACACCGCCTTACGGTGGTCATGTAGGCTTTATAAACCGTTGGCAAATAAACAAAAACCTTTGGCATGAGCAAAGAGTTTTGGATTTTATAAAAAATGCCGGATAAACTATCCGGCATTAATTTTATCTTAAACCCTTAAATAATTTAGGTATTATTCATCTTTCACACATCGAACCGACATGCCCCAAGATTTAGCGCGTATATTCCTGAAAATTTGCTTACTGTCTTTGTAAAGTTGTCGGTACCAAGCCAAACCGCCTTTTTCGGTAGCTGTCCAGTAAAAGGCTTGCATTCCACCCAAAAAATAATTTGAAGGAGGATTAAAATAACCGCCAAGTGGTGCATTAAAATTTACAGAAGTATCGCTCATTAATTTTTTTCCTTGATCTGTACCGCGCCAAGTATTAAATTTACTTACATCTGCATCAGGCATACCTAATTCTTTTTCTAAAGCCATCCATTCTTCATCAGTTGGCAGATGCCAGCCTTCGGGGCAAGCATTTTTTGCCGCTTCCCAACGATATAAACGCCCGTATTTTTCACAATTAGTTGATTTACGACCATAGCAATACGAATATTTTTCGGTTTTATAATTCAAGTTCTCTGCCATCCAAATCTGCTTACCAATTTTAACCAGCTTATAGGTATGATTATCACGCGCATCAACAAAACTATTTACTGTTTTAATTGTGCTGTCCGGGACACTAGGTGTATCAGCGGTTTGTGCATTTAATATGCTAAATGATACTAACAAAGCAAGTATTAATCCTATTGTTCTCATGTTTTTATTTTTTTGGAAATAACGGGCAAAAGTATATTTTTTATTACAAACCGGTAAATTTTTTGTGTTAAAAATATTTAATTGTTTGGCACAAGTAAAATTGTAAATTTGTGTCATAGTATTATAGCAAAATTGGCAGCTTATCTGCTTCAACAATCATTTAATCTTGAATATAATACTAAAAATAAGGTTTTTAAAAGCTTAATGGACGATAAAAAACTACTTAATCATATACAAAATAATAAAACAACAGGTTTTAAATTACTTGTTGAAGAATATCAAGCACTTGTAATAAATACTTGTTATGGTTTTGTTCATAATCGCCAAGATGCCGAAGATATAGCTCAAGATGTGTTTATTGAAGTATATCGTTCTCTTGAAAATTTTAGAGGACAATCAAAACTTTCAACTTGGCTTTACCGCATTGCTGTAAATAAATCGTTAAATCATATACGCGATAACAAAAAAAATAATTGGTTAAAAAGTTTAGATATTTTATTTGACGATGATTCAAATACAAAAACATTAGCACCTAACGACGCTGAAAACAATATGCCGGATAAAATTACAGAGAATAAAGAAACCGGCAGTTACATTTACCAAGCAATAAATACTTTGCCCGATAATCAAAAAATTGCATTTACTTTAAGTAAATATGAAGATTTAAGCTATAAAGAAATTGCCGATGTTATGAAACTATCTATATCATCTGTTGAGTCTTTATTATTCAGAGCAAAAAAAAATCTGCAAAAAAAACTAATTGAACATTACAAGAATCTATAAATAATTAATAAAGCAAGCACAAGTTTTTTAAACTAATAGTGTCATAA
>JALSLF010000603.1 GCA_026988445.1 Bacteroidales bacterium | reverse complement strand
AAATTAAACTAAGTTTTCTTTTGCAGATGAAATAAAATTTTCTAATTTTGCAGACCAAAATGAATTCAAGGGTTATAAAGCGATAATTTACTGTAAATCAAGTTAATTACCACCCTGAACTAAATATTTTAATTATGTATGCAATAGTAGAAATAGCAGGACAGCAGTTTAAAGTTGAAAAAGACCAAAAAATCTTTGTTCATCGTTTGGCTCAAAAAGCCGGTGAATCAGTAGAATTTGAAAATGTATTGCTGATTGATAATGACGGGGATGTAAAAGTGGGTGCTCCTAATGTAGAAGGTGCAAAAATTGTTGCAAAAGTACTTCGCGATGATGTACGCGGTGATAAAGTTCGTGTGTTTAAAAAGAAACGCAGAAAAGGTTATCAAAAAGAAACCGGACATCGTCAGGATTTTTCTCAAATTGAAATTCAAGAAATTTCTTTGTAGTTAATTGTTAATTTAGTTTAGAATCGAATAAAATTTTAAGATATGGCACATAAGAAAGGAGCCGGAAGTTCAAGAAACGGTAGAGAATCAGAAAGTAAAAGACTGGGAGTAAAAATATACGGCGGACAATTTGCAAAAGCCGGCAATATTTTAGTACGTCAAAGAGGTACAAAGCATCATCCGGGCGATAATGTAGGTATGGGTAAAGATCATACTTTATTTGCATTAATTACCGGCGAAGTGGTTTTTAAAAAGACCCGAAACAACAGGTCGGTAGTTTCTGTAAAACCCCTTGAGGCAAAATAAATATTATTTAGATAAAAAAAATTAAAAATCTCCCTTAATTGTCAATTCTATTGATAATTTTGTGGAGATTTTTTTATTTTCTTACATCCGCAAGTTAAGTTGTGATAGTTTAGTTTACAATTGATTATCAGTAATTTATTTGAAATTGCGGATGTGTAGTAATTACAAAAATTTTTATAAACAAATAATTAAAATATTATGCTCACACTGAAACTTTTGCGCGAAAACAGCGAACATGTAATTGAACGATTAAAAGTAAAAAACTTTGAAGCACAAGCTATTGTTGAAAAAATATTGACAATTGATAATTCGCGCCGTGAGATAAAAAACGAACTGGATAATTGTTTGGCTGAACTGAATAGCATTTCAAAACGAATAGGAATGCTTTTTAAAGAAGGTAAAATTGAAGAAGCAAATAAAGCCAAAGAAAAAACAGGAACGCTAAAAACGAAATCAAAAGATTTGTCCGATAAGTTGGCAAAGCTGGAAACCGAAATGCAAGATTTAATTGTTCAGTTACCAAACTTACCTCATGATTTAGTTCCTCCGGGTAAATCGGACGAAGACAATGAAAAAGTAAAAGAGGGTGGTGAAATACCTGCTTTAAGTCAAAAAATGCCTCATTGGGATTTGGCAAAAAAATACGATTTAATTGATTTTGAACTCGGGAATAAAATTACCGGTGCCGGTTTTCCTGTTTATAAAGGAAAAGGAGCACGATTGCAACGTGCTTTAATCAGCTATTTTTTAGATAAAGCTACCGAAAACGGATACAATGAAGTAATACCGCCTTTAGTTGTTAATGAAGCATCAGGTTTTGGCACCGGACAGTTACCCGACAAAGAAGGACAAATGTATCATGTGGGTGTGGATAATTTATATTTAATTCCCACAGCCGAAGTACCTGTAACCAATATTTTTAGAGATGTAATCTTAAATGCCGATGATTTTCCTGTTAAACATGTGGCTTATACACCTTGTTTTCGTCGCGAAGCCGGTTCATACGGAAAAGATGTACGCGGACTAAATCGTTTACATCAGTTTGATAAGGTAGAAATTGTACAAGTTCGCCATCCGGAAGATTCTTATAAAGCATTAGACGAAATGGTTGCTTATGTAGAATCTTTGGTGCAAAGTTTGGGTTTACCTTACCGTATTTTACGCTTATGTGGAGGAGATTTAAGTTTCACATCGGCATTGACTTATGATTTTGAAGTTTATTCTGCAGCCCAAGAAAAATGGTTAGAGGTAAGTTCCGTATCTAATTTTGTTGATTATCAGGCAAATCGTTTAAAGCTACGCTTTAAAGAAAAAGGTGAGAAAAAAAGCAGATTGGCGCATACGCTGAACGGAAGTGCTTTGGCTTTGCCTCGTATTGTAGCAGCTTTGCTTGAAAATAACCAAACGGAAAAAGGTATTAAGGTACCTGATGCTTTAGTACCTTATACCGGTTTTGAGATGATTGATTAATTATTCATAAAATACTTTCTGTGTTTAGTTTATCTTATAAAGATAAATATATACAATAAACAAAAAAATAAAGTTTTCTTTTGTAAATTTGTATAAATTTACTTTTAAATAAAAGAGTATGATGAAATTAGAATTGTCAAAAAAAACAGAAAAGAGACTGAAAAAACTAATATCTTTACACCAAAACGATGAAAGTTTTTTTAACAGAATAATTGATGCACAAATTGACGAGTTGAAAAGAAGTGTTCTTAGTATTAAATACGATTTGAAAGAATTTGAAAAAAAATATAATAAAGATAGTCAATTATTTTATAAAGAGTTTATGGAAGGTAAACTTGGCGATAATAATGATTATATGATTTGGTCAGGTATATATGAAATGTTTCTTAGAGATAAGGAAAAGTTAGATAAATTGCAATGATCAATAAATATTTTGCCAATCTTGAAGATCAAATACGTTTATTTGATTATTTAATTCATCTATATAATGTATCTATTAAAAATTATTCTTCAACAAAAGGTTATATAATTGGTGAAATTATTTTTACGGATAAAAGTAAGTTAAGTTTTAGAGAAGTTAAAGATATTGAATTACAGGGAAAAGATAAATATGCATATAATTACATTGACGGTAAAAACAATTTGATTTTCAGGTATGATAATGCGCCACATTATAAGCAGTTAGATACTTTTCCTCATCACAAGCATTTGCCTGACAAAATAGTTGAAAGTTACGAACCTGAACTAATTGATATTATTTTTGAAATAGCTGACTATCTTAAAAATAAATAATCCCAATAATGAAAAACCTGTTTTTTGTCTTTTTATTGATATCTAATACTGTTTTTGCACAAATTAATTTTGATGATTATTTCCTATCAAAAACTTTACGCTTTGATTATTCTCGTGCGGGGAATTCGGATACTTCCTACATTTTTTTTGAACAAATTAAAGAAGAGCCTTTTTGGGGCGGTTCAAAAGTAAATTTAACAGATACTTTTAATTTTGGCGATTATCGTATCATGCTTTACGATTCAACCGGAACAAAATTGCTGTATTCACGCGGTTATTCTACACTTTTTCGCGAGTGGAAAGATACGGAAGAAGCCAAACATACACCGCTATCTTATTACGAATCGGTAGTAATGCCTTTTCCGAAACAGAAAGTTATTTTGAAATTACAAGATAGAGACAAAAAAAATGTTTTTCATACGGTTTTTGAATATGTAATAAATCCCAAAAGCTATTTTATTGTTAAAGATAAATACAATAAATACGAAACCGAAAGATTGCACGGTAAGCGTGATGCAGCCATTGCATTGGATATTGTGGTTTTGCCCGAAGGTTACACCGAAGCGGAAATGCCTAAATTCCGTAAAGATGTTCAACGTTTTATTAAATATTTTTTTAAAGTAAAACCGTTTAAGCAAAATAAGAAAAAAGTAAATTTTTGGATGGTGAAAGCAGCATCGGAAGAAAGTGGAACCGATATTCCGGGCGATAATGTTTGGAGAAATACGATATTAAATACTCATTTCTATACTTTTGATACAGAGCGATATCTGACAACCAGAGATGTGAATAAAATAAGAAATTTAGCCGCTTACGTTCCTTACGACCAGATTTATATTTTAGTAAATACTTCAAAATACGGTGGTGGCGGTATTTACAATTATTATAATCTTTGTACTGCCGATAACGAATATGCCGAACAAGTTTTTACGCATGAATTCGGACATGCATTTGCAGCACTTGCCGATGAATATCCTTACGGATATACCGATGCTGAAGAATTATACGATATGACGGTTGAACCTTGGCAAGTGAATATTACCAATTTGGTAGATTTTGAAAGTAAGTGGAAAAATATGGTAGATAAAGATACTCCCATACCTACCCCCGATACAGAAGAATATCGTAATAAAGTAGGTGTTTTTGAAGGTGCTGGATATGTACATAAGCGTATTTATCGCCCTGTGCATGATTGTAAAATGCGTTCAAATGTTACTAAGGAGTTTTGCCCTGTTTGTTTAAAAACCGTAAAACAAATGTTGAATTTTTATACAAAATAATTCTTATTGATAAAGATATAATCATAATAAATCATGTTTGAAATTCATTGGATAGATGTTTTGTCATCGTTTATGGTATTGTTTGCCGTAATTGATATTACCGGCTCAATACCTATTATTTTAGATTTAAAAAAGAAAGAAGGAGTAATTTATGCTGAAAAAGCTACGATTGTTGCTTTTGTAATGATGATTTTGTTTCTCTTTCTCGGTAAAAAACTACTGGGAATGTTCGGGGTTGATATTTCTTCTTTTGCCATTGCCGGTGCTATGGTATTGTTCTTTCTTGCGTTAGAAATGATATTAGGTATCAGCCTTTTTAAAGAAGAGGAGCATGCAAGTTCGTCCATTGTACCTTTGGCATTTCCCTTAATTGCAGGAGCAGGTTCCATGACTACTTTACTTTCTTTACGTGCCGAATATGCGGTTCTTGATATTGTTATTGCCGTAATTTTAAATATGATTGTGGTTTACACGGTTTTAAAATTAACGCATATTTTTGAAAAAGTGCTTGGTCAAAGCGGTATAATGATATTGCGCAAGATGTTTGGAATAATTTTATTGGCAATATCCATAAAATTATTTATGTCGAATTTATCCGAATCAATAAAAGAATTATTTCCTAATTTGAATTTATAATTTATGCCCAATATTACGATTTATACAGATGGTGCTGCAAGGGGTAACCCGGGACCCGGAGGATACGGTGTAGTGCTGATGTCGGGTAATCACCGTAAGGAGTTATCCGGCGGTTTTAAGTTAACTACCAATAACCGTATGGAATTATTGGCGGTTATTGTAGGTTTAGAAGCCTTAAAGCAGCAAGGCAGTGTAGTTACCGTTTATTCCGATTCTAAATATGTTGTAGATGCCGTAGAAAAAGGCTGGGTTTTTAATTGGGTGAAAAAAAGTTTTAAAGGAAAAAAGAATGCTGATTTGTGGCGTCGGTTTTTACAAATTTATCCCAAGCACAAAGTGAAATTTGTATGGGTTAAAGGGCATGCCAATATTCCTGAAAATGAACGTTGCGACCAACTTGCCGTAACAGCATCCTTGCAAAAAAACTTAGCGGATGATAAAGGATATTTAGAATCTTTAAAAGAAGAAAAAGGACTTTTTTAGAGCTTTTGTTTTGTTGTATCGTGTTTGCTTTTGAATTGGAAGAATGGAATCATGGAAGGTTGGAATGAGGGAAGAGCACAATAAAGTAAGGCTGTTACTAATACCTGAAAGTATTCTTACTTTTTTCTAAACTTTTTATTCTCAATATCTTGATACCTCTTTTTGTACATAATCACTCAATTTAGGTATCACTTTATTTCTTTAGTCATCTGATGAATTACTCATCTGATGACTGTAGAATTTATACAAACGAAATAAGTTTTTGCCGAAGGAAACGTTCAAATGTCCTTACGGACGATTTGAAGTTTTATACAAACGAAATAGGTTTTTGCCGTAGGGTATATTTATTAATTACCGGATTGGCATATATACCCAGAAAAATCATTTTTATAATTTTTTTATTGCCTTTAATTTGTTCTATTTCTTTGTTCATGTGTGTTTTAAATGCTTCAAATTCAAAGTCGGTATAACGGTCTTTAAAGTAATCGGTATTAAATAAAATATCGTAAGCTGCATAATTTCCGGGAAATAATTTATAGTTTTTATATATTTGTGTATCAATAATTTGTGCTAATTTTGCAAATTGCTCATTCCGGTTATGAATACGTTTAAGTTTCAATAATTTTCTTTTAATTGGTTTCCCAAAACTTATATGAACTCTGCCTTTATAGCTGTTTAATCCACCTTGCATGCTTTGTAAATCTTCTTTTGGGGCTTTTTCGTATTTTCCGGTTTCAAACTTAGTATAAAGTTCAAGTGTTTTATTGTAAACACATGGTTCTATTTCGTAAGAAATAGAAACCGGAACAATATTCATTTTTTTAAAAGAACGGATTATGGATGTGTCGTAAGCTAT
>JALSLF010000602.1 GCA_026988445.1 Bacteroidales bacterium | reverse complement strand
TTAATACATAAATCGGTAAAATAACCATGCTTACTTGCATAAAAGTTACCATTAACCTGCCCAAACCGATAAATCCGATTATCTGCGACTCGGTTACTCCCAGTGCAAACATAATGGCAACAAATCCGCCAAAAAGTATGCTATATGCCCAAAATGATTTTGAGCGTAAGTTTTGTTTTATATCCAGTACGGCAATTTGCATTAAGCTGCTATTCATATTTTTGTTTTTAGATAATTTGTTTATAATTAACTTCTTTTAATTTAGCTTAAAGACTGTCTTTTACTTCCATTTCCGTGCTGTCTTTCGACATGTGTAACATTTTTTTCTGTTTAATAAAGTCTTCACGCATGGTCAAGCCTTTATCTATGCGTTCAAGAAGCTCCTCATAAGTATAGGTGCTGTCTCTTTTTTCTTTTAATGCACCGTATCCATAGCCCATTGGTGTTCTGTCTCCATAGCGGTAATAGGCTTTTTCGGCATCAATCCATTCTCCGGTTTCGCAGTCGCCTACCCAGATTTGGGTTTTACCTTCGCCTTTCCAGTTTTTCCAATCATCTTTTTTCATATACTCTTCAAGACAACCAATGTCATCAAACCAAACTACTTCGTTGTGGCTGTTAATTGCTTGTACCGAATATTTTTGGTCGGCTAATCCCATTAGACAGTTGATGCAAATATCCCTGTCAAAATTAATTTCGCGAGGACTGTAATCTGCTTTAGGCGCACACGCCATAATAAATAATAAAAATACGAATATTAAATTTTTCATTTTTAATCAATTTTAGTTGTTTCAATACTTTTTATAAAATCCGTAAAACGGTTTAAAATATTAGACAATTTCACCACGTCTTTATTGGCGATTGTTGCTTCCCAATGTAAAGTATTAGAATTTTGCTTAAATTTCCATGTACGAAGTACATTTTCTAATTCTTCGTTTGATTCCGATAGATAAATATTGTATTTGAATATGGATTTTTTTTCCGAAAGGGGTATCATTGTTTTATCTACTACAATATTACCCAAATCCATTTCAATCAAACGGTTAACCAATGTTGAAATTTCATTTAAACGATGACTGCTTAAAATCATTAAGCCATCTTGACGAAAATTATCCAAATAATTAAATAAAATTTCACGAGCTTTGGGGTCAAGGTTAGCTGATGGTTCATCTAAAAGTAAAATTTTCGGATTTTTGCCAATTGCAAGTGCAATTAAGAGCTTTTGTTTCATTCCGCCCGAAAGTTTGAAAAAAGGTTTTGTTGCATTTTCTTTAACCGAAAGCCCTAAGTTCTCACAGATATCGATAAATTTATTTGTTTCCGTATTGCTTAATTTTCCGTAAAAATCCATAAGTTCACTAAGGGTCATTTTTAGGGGTGGAGGAATTTGCGGAACAAAGCCTATTTCTTTTAAAATTTCTACTCTTTCTATTCGCGGATTCTTGCCCAAAACTTCAACATTGCCTTTGTAAACATAATGCCCGAGAATACAGCGTATTAAACTGGTTTTTCCGGCACCGTTTTGCCCTATTAAGGCAACACGTTCACCTTCTGAAAACCGGATAGAGAGATTTTTTACTACTTCCAGTTTTTTAAAACTTTTTGTTAAGTTTTGAGTTATAATTAATCCTTTGTGTTCCATATTTTTTATTCCTAAGTTAATTTCTGAAAAGAAATTAAAATTTATCAAAACCTTTTACCACATATTTCAAAGCTTCTCCTGCACAAGTATCAATGCATAATCCGCAGTTGGTACAATCTGAGCCGGTATAATGAACTTTTTGAGTTGCTTTGCCCCGCTGTACAAACCAAAGTTCATGAGGGACTAAGCATACTGTTTGACAATCACGGCAATATCCGCACTTATCTAATTCAAAGCGTATGGTTAAGGGAGACAGCCGACCTATCATGGTGTATGTTGTACCGATAGGGCAAACGTATCTACACCAAAAGCGTTTACTGTAAACAATTTCAAAAAGTAATAAAGCAAGCACCCACACAAGAATAAGTCCGGGCCCATAAATTATTGAACGCGAAATAATTCCCACAGGATTTAAATCTTCAAAGACTAAGTTTGCCGTAAAAAAGGCTAGTAAAAGAAAAGCTGCCCAAAACACATAACGCAATCCTATATTGAATTTGTGTTCTTTGATTTTTTTCTTTTTTACCAAATAATCATGCAGTTTTTCAGTTAGTTCGGCAAGAAAATGATAGGGACACAACCAGGAACAAAATGTTCTTCCACCAAGCAAAAAATAAAAAATAACAATTGTTGCTATACCTATAAAAAAGTTGGTGGTTAAATGAACTATATGTCCTGTTTTAGCAGAAATTAATAATTCCTGTAAGGAATTAAAAGGGTCCATAAGGTAAAAGCCAAACAAACGCGAACCGCTTAAAGAACCTTCTAAAAGCGATAAGTCCAGCCAAAATGAAAATACAAACAATAAGTTCATAAATACTAATACAGACCATCTTATGTAACGCCATTTATTTCTATGCGGTTGTGAATCGCACCATGTTTTATAGTCAATTCCTAATTTAACATGAGGCATTTCTTCCATTGGTTTTGGTGGTAGAGGCTTTTTATCCTTTCCACTTTTTATCATATCGAACATATCTTAGTCTTTTTTAGGTTCAATAGTTATACTTGAAGGTTCTGTCGGGCAAACCATTACACAAACACCGCAGCCGGTACATCCGTCAAGAATTTTGGGCTTAAATGATACTTTTTCTCCTGATTCTGATTTTTCCAGTATAATTGCAGTTTCTCCAATCGGACATTCTGTAACACACAAATCACAAATTTCCCTGTCAAATTTTATCGAATTTAGCGGTTCTGGGCGTTTGTTTTTACTTTGGGGCGAACGATAAATTCCTTTAAACTCAGCGCCTCGAGCTATACCTTTAAAACCTTTACCTTTTACAGCCAAACAAGTTTTTTCATGAACAATAGCTGTTCCCATTCTAACCGCTTCTTTCATCGCTGTTATTTGCGATTTAAAAGGATTATACCCGGGATCGCTATAATCATGTGTTTTATCGTACTCTTCAACTGCTTTTTCTCCGACTTCTTTAAATTTGACAAAGTTTAAGGCGGCTGTAGGACAAGTTTCAACACATTGCAATGAGTCACAGGAAAAGTCGCATGCTTGGTTTCTAACATCAATATACGGTGTTCCATAGGACAGAAGTTGATTAATTCCTGCCAGCTTAATTGCTTGCACCGGACAAATTTGTACGCAAAGACCGCATTTTATACAGGCATAAATAAAATCATCTTCTAAAATTGCACCGGGAGGGCGCAAAATTTTTTGAAAGTCATCACTGTCGTCAAATTTTTTTATATATTCAACGCCTAAGCCAATGGCAGCAACGGAGCCAACAGCTACAACACTTGCTTTTATAAATTGCCTGCGGCTAATATCCTTTTTTTGATTTTCCATTTTATTTCGAATTGTTATTTTTGGGCATACAATTCCTTTATCACCTATTAAAAATAAATGAATTAACCCAGGTTAGCTGGGAATACTATCATCAATAATATACGGTCGGTATATTATTTGTATCAATAAAATTAACATTAAATTTCTGTATTAGATAGCGTTCTATCAGGTATAGAGTGATTAAAACATAATCATATAAAACTTAGGAAATGAATTTTGGTGGCGGAGTATTTGGTCGTTTTATATGATTCACCAAATTTGCTTTGTACTCTATAAAATGAAAGTCCTTAACTAAAAAAACATGAAAATTGATTTTCTTACACAGTGGCGTAAACTCTAAGTTATTAACAATAATAACTTGCGGAGTTTTAGTTTCTTTGTTTTCAGCACTACGTTTGGTAATGGCTTTTAAATAGCAAATATCGCCTGTGTTCGTACATGAACTTGTGCTAAGCGTATGTTCTGATTTGTTTAAGTCTGTTTTATGATGATGAGTAGCTGCATATATGTACGGAATATAAGGCATAAAATTTACCATAATGTAAAGTAGTAAAAGTGCTATGGATATGCCTTTTTTCATAGTACAAATATATAAATTAAATTTTTTTTAAACAACAATTTAATACTGTTCTTTCCAAAAATACATAGGTTTATCATCTTTTAGAACAAACTTAGGTTCTGAGAATGGCGCCAGTTTTTCTAAAAAATCTAAAACAACAAGTATCGGTGCACCATAAAAAAACTTAACATATTTATTAAAATCCCAAAGATGCTCTACATAAGTATATAACTTGTAAGGTGTATCACCAATATTATCTTTATCTCTATCAAATCCCTGATAATCATCAAAGTAGTTGTACTCCCAAATGTTTTTAGAAGCTGTTTTACCTTGCGCTACAACTTGTGATAAGTTATTATGAAAATAATTTTTACGGATTAAATTTCCTTCTTGATTTGTATGAAAGAACATTCCTGTACTGCAAAATGCAATTTCATTACCTTCAATTGTATTCATTTTTTCAGGAACAAATGGCGAAACGTCAAAATGGATGCCTTCAGCTGAGTAAATAAATCGGTTGTTTAAAATTTGATTTGATGATGTTTCTTTCATACCAAGGCACATTCCGCTAATCCCTTGCGAGCCTTGAATTAAATTATTTACCATTATAGTTTTTTCGCTGTACATTAAAAAAACGCCAACGGAGTTTTTATAAAATTCATTGCCTTGTATTCTATTGTTGTGAGAATACATAAAATGAATGCTATAACGATTGCCTACCCCTTTGTTTTGTATGAAAAGATTATCTGCCGAATACCAAACTACCATATCGCGGACTTCGTGCCAATAGTTATTACCAACTACATTGTATTTTGAATACCAAAAGCGTATGGCATCACCTTTTAATGCCATACCTCTTCTGCTTAAGGATGATATTTCGTTTCTGAATATTTTGTTGTTATCGGATTGGAAAACATCAATACCAAAAAGGCACTCTTTTATACGACAATTTTCTATATAATTGTAATTTCCCTTTATTTTTATACCACAGTCAATTTTGTCATGAGAGCCTCCTGAATCTTGAATTACCAGTTTTTTTATACATACACTGTCTGCTTCGATATAAATAACGGAACGTTTTCCTAAACCGGAAAGGATGCTGTGTCCTTGACCATCTATTGTTATACCGCTTTTTCGAATATAAACGGGACCTGTATAATATGCTTTTTCTAATTTAATATAGTCCCCCGGTTTTGCATTATCAATAATGGTTTGCAGGCTGATTGGCTTACTTTTGTCAATATTCAAGGTGTCAAAAGTAATTGTTGTGCCAAACTTTGTTTGGGCACTCATCAGTGTATTAGAAATTAAGAATATATAGATAAAAAGTCTGTGCATATCTATGTTGTTTATTAGGATGTCTTCTCTTCGTTTAACCCCTTATTCTTATATAAAATTGCAAAAACATAAATTGCTAATATTGCAATTAAAATAAAAAATCCGTAATATGGATATGATTCAGTAGTAAATTGTGCTACTTTTCCTTCACCAAAAACTGTGGGCATAAATGGTTTAATTCCTTCAAATGCTCCTCCTCCATGAAGTCCCAGGTTGTGTCCATACCAGTATAAACCAATTATGTACATGATTAGAAAATAAAAGGGGATTAATGCGGGAATAATTGCCAAAGCGATATTTAGTTTTTTTCGTGTAAAACCAAATGCTAAGCCTGATATTGCGAGAAATCCAAGTATATAGGGGGAGTAAATCATAAGATTATCTAAAAACTTTAAAAAGCCAGGAGTTACATCAACTTCAATAGGCTTTCCTGTTTCAGGGTTCAATATTTCATTTCCGTTTTCATCTTTTTTGGTGTCAAATACATAATAAATAGGGTAGGGGCGACTTTTGTCTCTATTTAAACCTTGAGTAATATGATACATTCCAATAAAATGGTTAATTGCATTCATTTCAACAAGGCAGTCTGCACCTTCAGCATCCATTGCCAATTCTTCGCGTTCACGAACTCCTTCGCAGCCATTGTACACACCGGTAAATTTAAAATTAATACGAATACCTTCGGGATACATTGATTTGGGGTACTGGCGACTTTGCAGAGCTACCCACCATATTGGTGTGAAAATGCTGACAATGATGAGCACTGCTCCAAGAATGCTCAGAATACGTGATATTTGGATATTTTTATTCATCTCATCTAATTTTTAGGGTATAAAAGATTTATTGTGATAATGTTCTGAAGCAATAGGTTTATTTCGGGTCTTATTAATTATGGTAACTGCCTGACTATGTTGCAAGTGGCAGTCACCATTGTGTT
>JALSLF010000601.1 GCA_026988445.1 Bacteroidales bacterium | reverse complement strand
ATTAGTATGGAGCGAACAGGCTCTACAATTTTATCTTCTAATGAGTTTCCTATTAAATCATAATCTTTGGTGTATAAACCGGCAATTAAACCGGCAATATTGCCCCATTGATGTACCGCATCTTTAAGCAAAATATTCTTTTTTAGGATTTTACGCGAATTTTCAGTCTTTACTTCAATTTGCGGATGAATTACCGTACAATACAATTCTTCGGGTACCGGAATTTTTATAATCTCCAAAGGTGAATACGAGCGTACCAAAGCAAAGCCGCCCATTATTGCAGGAGCAACATTATCGGCATGGGGAATACCTGATGCAAGAGCCTCACCCAACATCGCAAATTCAACCAATTCGGTATTTGAAAATACATCACCCAGTAGTTTATTTATTCCGTAAGCAGCTCCGGCAGAACTGGCAGCACTACTCCCAATACCGCTTCCGGGTTTTATTTGCTTATTAATATAAATATGCACACCAAAATCTGCATTAGCTTTATCAAGCATAGCTTGTGCAACCACACCGGCAACATTTTTTTCAGGAGCTGTGGGTAAATTACTGCCGGAGGGTACACGAATGGTGATTTTGCTTTCCGGCAGCTTATTAAAAAGCATTTCATCGCCAATACTTTCCAAAGCAAAGCCAAGAATATCAAAGGCACAAGAAACATTGGCTACCGTTGCGGGAGCAAAAATTTTAATAGAATTCATAAATATAGTTGTTGCGTTATTCTATGGAGTAAAAAATTTAATCTTTATCTATGAGTTTACGAATTTTTCTTTCCGTAAACTCTTTAATTTCTTTTGCTAACCGGCTGTATTCAATAGCCTCTTCATCAGAAGGCTGATAAATATCCCCAGGATATCGAATTTCAACACCAAAATCACTCAAGTTTTTGGCATCAATTTGATTAAATTCTTCATCAAAATCAGCACATTCTGATAATAAATATTCAATATTATGTGTTTTTCTAAGCTCTTTTCCATTTGAAATTAAATAGGCTTTCAGAACCTTTTCTACTAATTGCTGACTATGAAAACAAATCGCAGAGCCTGCAATAATTGAGCCTTCCATTAGTCGATTAATAACCAATAAATCATCATTTGCTTTTATCAACCACTGTTCGATAAAATCTTTTGTATCTTTATTCATAAAACAATACCTTTTGTTACTGCTTGTTTTACAATATGTCCTATTATATTTTTTTTTCTATCTACCTCAGTTTTACTTTGAATAAACACATCAACAGGAATTTTTCGATTAGCTAATATTTTACGGATTTCTGCTTTATAATTCAATTTTTCTTTGGCACTCAGCTCGTCTTTTGTAATTATCATAAAATCATAATCACTGTTATCCTCATAATATTGATTAGCACGAGAGCCAAATAAGACAATTTTACAGTCGGGAAAAAACGAGCTGCAAACTTCTTTTATGTAATTAAGTTCTTCTTGCATTTTAAATATCTTTAAAAAGTAAAGTTAAGGATTTTTTTACTGATTAGCAATAGAAATAATATCGGCAAATACACCCGAAGCGGTAACTTCTGCGCCGGCACCTGCTCCTTTTACAACCAAAGGCAAATCTTCGTAACGGCGTGAATAAATCAACACGATATTATCTTTACCGTCAAGCCGGTAATATGCATCTTCGGGACTTGCTTCGCGCAATCCAACCGATGCTTTTCCTTCATTAAATTCAGCTACATATCGTAATTTTTTGCCTTTTTGTTCGGCAGACAGACGCATTTGCTCAAAATAATCGTCAAAATTATCCAGTTCCTGAACAAAGTCTTCTACTTTTTCAATATTCATTAATTCTTCGGGCAAGAAAGCTTTGTTTTGAATATCACTCATATTCAATTCATAACCGGCTTCGCGCGCCAATATCAAAATTTTACGAGCTACATCTACACCACTTAAATCAATCCGCGGGTCGGGTTCGGTATAGCCCTCAAGCATAGCTTGTTTTACCACTTTTGAAAAAGGCATAGCTTTGCTGAAATTATTAAAAATAAAGTTTAAACTACCCGACAAAACCGCTTGCATACGAAAAATTTTATCTCCGCTTTTTACCATATCTTTAATGGTTTTCAGTACCGGCAATCCGGCAGCAACGTTTGTTTCGTATAAAAATTTCGCATTCTTTTTCTTTGCCAAAAAATTGAGTTTTAAATAGTTTTCGTAATCAGATGATGCTGCTATTTTATTAGATGCAACTACCGATATACTTTTTTCAAGAATTTGCCCATACAAAGCAGCTATACTTTCATTGGCAGTATTATCAACAAAAACACTGTTACGCAAGTTTAAAGATTTTATTTTTTCTACAAACAAATCTTTATACATTGGCTCCGAACCGGTTTCCATAAGTTTCTCCCAATTTTGCAAATCAATTCCTTCGGGCATAAAAAGCATTTTTCTACTATTTGCCAAAGCCACTATTTTAATTTCCAACTGATATTCTTCTTTAAGATATTCAAATTGATCGCGTATTTGATTAATCAAGGTTTTGCCAACATTCCCGACTCCAATATTGAAAATATGCATTTTTTTCAATTTGGAAAGGAAAAATTCCTCATGCAAAACATTTAAAGCTTTGTGTACATCATTTTTGCTAATAACAATAGAAATATTTCGTTCGGTAGAACCCTGTGCAATGGCACGTACATTAATACCGTTTTTGCCAAGTGCATTAAATGATTTTCCGCTTAAACCCACCGATGATTTCATGTTATCACCAACTAAAGCAACAATAGATAAACCGCTTTCTTCTTCTAATTCCTTAATTTTACCCAAAGCCATTTCGTTTTCAAATTCACTGGAAATCGCTTCACGTGCTAGCGCTAATTCTCCGGAGTCAATACCAATAGTAATAGTATGTTCAGACGATGCTTGGGTGATAAAAATTACATTTACTTTTGCTTTGGAAAGCGCTGAAAATAAACGCGAAGCAATGCCTGTAACTCCAACCATACCACCACCGGTAAGGGTTAGTAAAGCAATATCATTAATACGTGATAATCCTTTTACCGGTTTTCCGTTCGGACTGCCTTCTTTGCAAATTAGTGTACCCTTTCCTTCCGGATTAAAGGTATTCTTTATTAAAACCGGAATACCTTTACGCAAAACAGGGTTTATTGTGGGCGAATAGATAACTTTTGCACCAAAATGCGATAATTCCATTGCTTCTTCATACGAAAGCTTTTCAAGCGGATAGGCACTACTTACAATGTTCGGGTCGGCAGTCATCACCCCATCCACATCGGTCCAAATTTCCAATATCTCGGCATTAACGGCACTTGCCAAAATAGATGCCGTATAATCAGAACCACCACGTCCCAAAGTAGTCAGTTTACGGCTCATGGAAGAAGCGATAAAACCCGACACAAAAATATTTTCTTGAATACCGGAAAGTATTTCTTGAACGTTTTTGTTGGTTAAATTAAAATTTACATTGGCATTCCCGAAATTTTCATCGGTAATAATTAAATCACGTGCATCTATTAAGCGTGTGGGTATATTATTTTCATTAAATGCTCCTGAAATAATTAAGGCGGATAATCTTTCTCCAAAACTCATTAAAAAATCTTTGGTTTTCGGAAAAATTTCGCCTAGAAGAAAAATACCGTTACAAATATCGTCTAAATCATTTAAAATTTGTTTTAGTAAGGCTTTAATTTCACTTTGTTTCTCATAACTGAAAAGCTTATCAACTGCCAAAAAGTGTTTTTCTTCAATTTCTCCCAGAATATCCTTATACGATTCATTCCCGTTTTGTGCCCATTCACCGGCTTTTATCAATAAATTGGTAATTCCGCCCATGGCAGAAGCAACCACAATTAATTGGGCTTTCCTGCTTTTTTGTTTTACAATTTCTACAACTTTATTAATATTTTCAGGCGATGCTACCGAAGTTCCGCCAAATTTTAAAACAATCATATTTGTATTTTTATTTTGTTTTGCGAATGATAATAGCTTTTAAGCGTATAAAAAACTTAGTTTAAAGGTAGGAGATTATGTAACATTTACCCCCAAAGGGGTTGTTGTACAAACAGAAATTGTAAACAAAAAGCAAACACTAAAAACTACTTTATGCAATCTTAAAAATGATATTTTTATTAAATTATTCAATTTGCTTTTATTTTTGCGGTAAAATTAGGCGTAATATGTTAAATTGACAAATTTATTTTACTCAAAATACTCATAAGTTTGTAAAATATTATTTCGTTTTTACCAAAAAAAATATTTAATTTTACACTACAATAGCTACTGTATATCAGAATTCTTGTATAGTTGAATGAAACAAGACAATAATTCTGCAATATATTAATGTCAAGTTAAGCATATTATTGTCACCATGTCTTGTTCTTTTTGCGGATAGCTGTGTTAAAAAATTGAACAAATATTATGGCTATGATGTTCGCCAACCGGTGAATAGCTAGTGTCTGACAAAAACAAGTTCGATATGACAAGCTAACACATTTGACATGATGCTAAAAGAAGTATTTATGGGTACAAAAAGTTAATTAATATTAACCAACATGCATTATTGACCTATAGAATAGGATTGATAATTCATTAATTGACAAAGGCAAATTAATCGTATTAAAATGAAAGATATTTTATCAGCTATATCAGGAAGTAAAGAGCGATATAATATAATGCATCGCACTTTAAACATAGTATTAGCTGTTGCAGTAATAATGTCATGTATATCATTCATTCTCATATCTTTCCTAAAAATTCCGGAGCAAATTAGGTATTTACCGATAGTCTCAGCTACTTTTTTTATCCTTGCATATATAATTTCTTATAAAAGTAAGAATTTTGAAAAAATCATTAACTTTTTATCCTTTTCAACGATATTTTTACTCATACCTATTTCATGGATTTCAAATGAAGGAAGTAGCGGAGGAACTCATTATTTTGTCTTCTTAATATGCATTGCAATATATACACTGGCCACAAAAAAAATCAGAATATGGTATATTACACTATTATTGTTAGTGGTATTTGGACTATTTTACTTTGAAATAAAATTTCCTGAGTACATATTTTACTACCCTGATGCATTTAGTAAATATTTTGTTTTTTCAATATATGTAATTTTTTCAATGATTATTTCGGTATTTTTTCTTGATATCTATTATAAATACTATGTAACCGTTAACAAAGAATTAAAATATAAAAACGAGGAACTAAAAAAAGCGAAAGAACAGATTTATGCACAAAAAGAGGAAATCGAACTTCAATATCAACAATTAAAGGAAAAAGCAAAAGAATTGAAAATTGCCAACGAAACTAAAGACAAGTTTTATTCAATAATTGCACATGATTTAAAAAGTCCATTTAATACCATCATTAATTTCACACAATTAATTCAAGAATCAGCACAAAAAGGGGATTACGAAAGTTTTAATCAATATTTATGTTTTTTATCCGACAGTAGCGAACAAGCTTATAGTTTATTATTAAATTTACTAGAATGGACAAAAATCCAATCAAAGGGTATTAAATACTATCCTGAAAAAATTGATATAAAAACGAGTTTATCCTCCGTTTTAAGAATCTTTCAACATAACGCTTTATCAAAAAATATTTTAATAATTAACCAGCTCCAAGATTGCTGTGTTTTTGCAGATAGAAACATGTTAGAAACCATTTTCAGGAACCTTATTTCAAATTCGATAAAATTTACAAAAGATGCTAAAATTTACATTTCTAATGAAAAGAAAAAGAGTTATTGTGTGATAAGCATCATAGATGAAGGTATTGGAATGGATGAAAAAGAACTTGAAAACATTTTTGATGCAAAAAATATAAAAAGAGGCACCAATGGAGAAAAAGGAAGTGGCTTGGGACTGAGTTTGGTTAAAGAATTTATAAAAATCAATAAAGGTGAGTTATTAATTAAATCAGAAAAAGGGAAAGGCAGTACTTTTAGTTTTACGCTACCTTTATATTCAGAAAAATCATTTCATAATTCTTAAATACTATCAATCAAAAAACAACAGTACTATCATTACCCCATATTTAAAACAAGTTTGCTTTTTTCTTTTCTTTCAATTTATTGTATTTTCGCTGTCAGAATAAAATTAAACAAAAATGAAATTACGCGTTTTAATTCCGGCACTATTATTTTTACTATATAATTCGGCTTTTGCTCAAGAAAGCATCAAAACTTTTGCGGCTTATAAACAAAAGGTAAATTTTGAGTTTAGCTCCGAATGGCAATACCTCTCAACCGATTTGTATTTATTAAATGCCGATAAATTTACTTATTTAATAAATCAAATAGCCACAACAAGTTCCGGTAAAAAGAAAAAGCGCG
>JALSLF010000600.1 GCA_026988445.1 Bacteroidales bacterium | reverse complement strand
ATGAGTTAACTTGCGGCAAACCGATGTTTCTTATCCAAACTTCGCTGTAGAATTTAGAATTATCGTTTATTTTTTTTTCTAATTTTAAAGTTAAACGATTTTCATTCCATGCCCAGTCGTTAGGAGATTTAAGCAAAAAACGTTGGTCGGTTAATAATTCGCCCGACAGCTTTAATTTTTTGTCTCCATCTTGTGCTTTTATTACTGATGAAATAAATAAAAGCATTAAAAATAAGGCAATTTCATATGGTTTCATAATATAAAATTTTATTGTTTTAATTTTCTAACTGTAAAATCGTCATCGGTTAAACCAGTGTCGTATTTAACATCTGACATTTGCATAATTGTTTTATGATTTTTCTTTAAATCAACCATTGTAATTTCTTTTGCATTCCAATACTTTCCAATTTTCTCAAATTTATAAGTAGCTGTTTTAATTTTGTTTCCACCTTTATCATAAAATTCCATATAGGTAGGGTAATAATTTACCTTATCTAATTTTACAATTATTTTTGAATAAGAAGATTTTGGAGATTTTGGTTTTAGTTCAACAACCAATAAGTTACCTTCTGTTTTTAATAGCTTAGCAGTATATTTATTAACAAAAAGTTTTGCTTCCATATCTTCATAAGAAAAATCAGTTCCTGCAAATTTTTGCGATTTTACAGATGATGAAATTCTTCGTTCTTTACCAAAAGCAGGCATGTATAAATACATTACATCATTAGGCAAAGATAAAGTTGCAATCCCTGCTTGCGATGCAGGTGCCGTAAATCTAAATAACCTTTTATCGGTACCTTTTTGTTTCGTTAAAGCTTCACGAGATTTTTGTTTTCCGGCTTTGTCAATCAAAATAATCTTTGTTTTTGCAGTCATATCCTTTGGCGAATACATAACTTCGTCCAATTTTTTCAGGATAGTGTTTCCATCTTGTGCATTGGTATTAAATCCAATTAATACAAACAATACACTTACTAATACTGATAATTTTACTAATCTCATTTTTATTTTTTTTAATGTTTATAATTTAATTTATTTCACTGTTATTTTTTTTCTTCTGTTTGCCAATATTAATATTACAGGTAATAGTGTTAATGCTCCTAATCCTGAACCAATCATACTTAATGCTACTAAAAGCCCGAAATTTTGTAGTGGTACCATTTGAGAAAACAGTAGAACTAAAAAACCGGCTGCAACCGAAACCACATTTATTATAATGGCTTTACCACTTATCATAATTGTATCTTCAAGCGATTTATTTAAATTACCGGTTTCTTTTAATGCATGGTTAAAATGTGTTATTACATGGATAGAATAATCAATACCAATACCCAAAGCTATACTTGCAACTAACACCGTTGCAATATCTAATGATATTCCGGCAAAGCCCATAAAACCAAATAAAACAGCAATAGTTGCAATAATAGGAATTGTGGCATAAACACCCTTTGAAAAAGATTTTAGAATTAAGCCTACGATTATAAGGACAAAAAGAATTGCAATAATCAGGCTGCTTGCTTGACTTGAAAGTAAACTTTCGTTCATGCGTACATATACCGAAGGCATTCCCGTAAGTTGAATTTGGCAATTCTCCGTAGAATTTTCATCGATGAATTTATTCATATAATCAATAAATTCTTCCATTGCTTTGGTATCGGTTGATACAAATTTGGATTGTATAATTGCTTCATCAAGTTCATAGGTAACTAATTGCGGCATTATATCTTGTCCGTCAAGCAAAAACCAAAGCTGCTCTATTTTTTCTTTGGTATCAGGAATATGTTTACCTTCTCCCATAGCATTGTTCATTTCCTCTACTAAATCAGCAACAGATTGTGTTGTTGAAATATTAGGACTTTCCTCCATATAGTCTTCTGTTTTAATCATTATATTCAAAAACTCAGGGCTTTGAACATCTCCTTTAAATACAACAAATACCGGCTGTGAGCCTCCAAATTTCTTTTGCATAATATCTTCCGATACTCTTGTGGGATTATCCTTTTTAAAATACTCCTGCATATTAACACTGGTTTTAATAAGAAACATACCACCAATACTTAATAAAATAAGTAAACTCCATGCAGTTAATGTATATTTAGGATGTTTAAATAATAAGTTAACCAATGGTTTTAGTATATTTTTTGATATAAAGTTGCTTTGTTCCTCATTGTCATGCTGTTTTTCGTCAGTATTCTTTTTATACATTGAAAATGCCGAGATAACTGCAGGAATAAAGAAAAGAGATAAAAGAAGTGCGAATACAGTTCCTATTGATGTAAATATCCCAAAATCACGTATCATGGTTAAATAAGCACCAAAAACAAAAGACACAAAACCTATTGCTGTAGTTACGGCTGCCAATACTACAGGAATAAAAATATATGCAAGTGCTTTTATTAAGGCTTGTTTACGGTCTTTATCATAGGTTTGATTTATTCGGTTAAGCACATGAATAGAATAAGCACTACCTACCGCTAATAAAATAATGGGAATATTATTTGAAATCATCGTAAGTTCATAACCCGATATTTGCATTAATCCTAGTGTCCAAACAACTGCAATTAGAGCTGTAAGCAAAGGAAAAATAACTCCTCTTTTTGAGCGGAAACTTAAATATAAGATTAATGCGATTAAGAGGAAAACTACCGGAAGCAACCAAATAATATCAGCCATTATCAGGTCAGACACATCATTCATCATCATCGGTAAACCTCCGTAATAAACCTTTTCCGGTAAGTTCATTTGTTCTACTTTATTTTTTACGATAGCTGCAACCGCTTGCTTATCGGCTTCGTCGAGCATAGTGAACATTATAAGAGTGGCTGTTCCGTCTTCTGAAATAATTGAGCCTTTATACATATCTTTGGAATAGATATATTGTTTTAAGCTGTCTAATTCAGCTTGTGTATCAGGAAGATCATATTCGTCAACCAGCTTACCTATTTCTAATCCAAACTCAGAAGTTTTTATATCAATTATATCTGTAAGGCTTGATACAGTTAAAATACCTTTGGTAACTTTTAAACTATCGGTTATTTGTTTAATGTGTTCAAATACTTCGGTTTTAAAAATATCATCGGTTTCTAAAACAATCATTCCCATATCATTTCCACCGTATTTTTCACCAATATCTTTATAGAGTTTTGCTATCGGGTCGTTGTCCGGTAAAGAACTGATGACATCAGAATTGATATGGATATTTTTTAATTGTAAACCGAAAAATATGGTTAATGCTACTACTACCACTATTATTGGCCATTTTAATTTTACTATTAAGTCTGCTATTTTATTCATCTTTTTTGATTAATTTGTACTTTTATTGTTTTATAGTCAAATATTGATAAAAAAAATTATTTTGATATTCCCCTTATTAAAATACCTAACATATCGTCAAAATAAGGGGCCAGATTATCGTATTTATTCTGGATAAAAAATGGTATTTCCAAACCTTTAAGTACCATTATAAATACATCAAAAACAATTTCTTTGTTTTTAAGTTCAAGAAATTCACCACTATTGATTCCTTCTTCAATAATTTGTCCGATTTTAAGTTTTTCCCATTCGTCAAGATCCTTTCTTAAATCATCAATAAAATCAAAGTGTTCAAAAAAATCAGCTTTTAAAGTTTCGTGGTAATTTGCTGCAGAGTTTAAAACCTCCATTCTTTTAAGTAAATATTTTTTAATTTTTGTGTCAGGTGTAAGTTTTTCATCATTTACAATTACAGATAATTGCATTTTTAGATTTTCTATTTCTTGAGCAACCACCTCTTTGAACAGTTCTTCTTTACTCGCAAAATAATAATACAAGGAACCTTTTGCTTTTCTTGCTATCTTCGCAATCTCGTCCATTGAAGTTTTATGAAATCCAAACCGGCTAAAAAGTTTGGTTGCAACACTTATTATTTTATCTCTTGTATTATCGCCCATAGAAAATAATCTATTTGACTAAAAATGTTTTATAGTACAAATATAAAACAAAATTCGGATACTGCAAAATCTTAAATATGTTTTTTATATTTCTCCAAATTAAATTGAGTGATTATGAACAACGAAAATTACAAATGCTTTGGTGCTAAAAGGTTTTCACAAATTTTGAGCATCCACCGGCTGGCAGATAAATAACTGTAAAAACCCTTTAATTCCGGATAATTTGTGACTTTCAAACTTGATAATCGCTCAATTTAGGCTTAAATATACAAAGTGAAGGCTTACGAATTTATTCCTTAAATAATTCTTTCACATAACTTCTTGCCCGTTTATGTTGCCTGTATTCAAACTTTTTCCAAAGTAAGTTAACATTATAATTATCTTCAAGTTCTCTGGTTGTTTCAATATTTGTTATGCCGTTTTTAATAAATGTTTTGTAAAATTCATTGAAAATAATTGAATGAACACCTTTATTTTGATATTCTTTTTTTACAGCGATTAGTAAAGTATCTACTGTGTCATTATTTTTTAAAGCATTCATAACATACAAAAATCCAAAAGGGAACAGTTTTCCTTTTGCTTTCTGCAAAGCTTTTGATAATGAAGGGGTAGCAATCCCAAAAGCGACTAAATCTTTTGAAGAATTCACAATAACTGTAACATATTCAGGTTTAATAAACCCTATAAATTCATGTTTTATGTTTTCTATTTGCTTAGGTGTTAATTCTGTAAATGCATATAAACCCTTATATTCATTATTTAATAAGTTAAATATCTCGTCAGAATAGCTCATTAATTCCTTTTTGTTTTTTGGTTTGATACTTGAAAGCTTAAACCTTTTTTTTAACAAATCGGGTAAACGAACAAAGTTATCGGGTAAAGTTTGGGGCACCTTAACATTAAATTCTACCCAATCAATCTCTTTACGATAGCCTATTTTTTCAATAAGTTTTGAGTAATAAGGGTAATTGTAATGCGAGAAAGAGGTTGGAATTTCATCAAAACCTTCTGTTAAAACACCTGATGCGTCAAAAGATGAAAATCCTAAGGGACCATGAATAAGTTCTGCATTGTGCATTTTCCCCCATTTTTCAACAACAAGTAAAAGCTCTTTTAAAACATTTTCATCTTCAATAAAATCCAGCCAACCAAAACGAACATATTTTTTATTGTGTGCTTTATTATAACGATGATTTATTATTCCGGCAATGCGCCCGACAATTTTATTGTTTTGAAAAGCAAGCCAATATTTTGCTTCGCAAAATTCAAAAGCAGGATTTTTTTTTGATAAGGTATTTAATTCTGCACGATGCAAGGCAGGTACATAATATTTATTTCCTGAATATAATTTATCCGGAAATTTTACGAATTGCTTTAATTCTCTATTCGTTGAAATCTCTTTTATCCTTATTTCCATAATTAAATATTAATTTCTAATTGCTTCATAAAATATTTCTTGTACTTTCGGTCGAATATTCATATCAATAAATTTCCGGTTTTCAATATCCGGATGAATTCTGTTTGACAAAAGTATAAAAACAAAATCATACTCAGGGTCTGCCCAAGCAATAGTACCGGTAAATCCTGTATGCCCGAAACTTTTTTGTGTGGCAAATGCACAAACCGAACTTTTCTTAGCCTTTTTGGCTGGGCGGTCAAAACCCAATGCCCTACGGTTACGACTATGCGGATAGGCTTGTTTTGTAAACAATTCCAAGGTACTTGCACTAATGTATTGTTTCCCACCATATTTTCCTTTTTGTAAATACATTTGAAAAATTTTTGCCAAATCGTTTGCATTGGTAAATATACCGGCATGAGCACCAATTCCGCCCATCATAGCAGCACCGTAATCATGTACATACCCGTGAATTAATTGTTTACGGAATACCTTATCTTGTTCCGTAGGAACAATTTGCTGTTTATCAAACTTTTGCAAGGGATTATAAACCGTATAATTCATTCCGAGCGGCTCATAAAAGTTTTTATAAATATAATCGGCATAATTGGTGTGTGTAATTTGCGGAATAATCTTATAAAACAAATAATAGCCTAAATCGCTGTACTTATATCCACGCCTTCTTCGTAAATCCGACTGATAAATTTCTTTATAAATTGTATCCGTATAAGATGATTTAATAAACAAGTTATCAGCAACCTTCAGATTATATTCTTTTGTCCTTTTCCTGCTGTAAATATCAGGATTTAAATCGTAGCGGGCAGGTGTTTTATCGTTATAAGTATGCAAGTAAAAAGGTATCCACGATTTTAAACGTGCTTGGTGTGCCAATACTTGTTTAACCGTAATGTTTTTCTTATTGGTAGTATCTAAATCTTTTAAATAAAAAGATATTTTTTTATTTACATCAAATTTGCCTTGGTCTTTTAATTTCATCAAAACGGACAAT
>JALSLF010000599.1 GCA_026988445.1 Bacteroidales bacterium | reverse complement strand
ACCTTAAATCCGCAGCTATGTTCGTAGCGAAAAGCCAAAAACTTGCCCGACTACTGGCGGGTGTGCGTTAGTATTGGTGTAGCGCAGTTTTGAGACACGCAGACATCCGCCAGCTGGCGGATGGTGAGTATCGAAAAACGAGTATTCCCAATAATGACGCATGGTATTGGCTTTGCAGTAGAAGATAGTTGCGGATTTAAGGGTATTTTTAATTCTTAGCTTGCTCGTAAGCTTAATTGAGCGATTATAGACTTTGAAAATCGCAAATCATTTGGAACACAAAGAGTTTTTAAAATATAAGCCAGACTGCAAATAAAAAAGTACTAAAATTGCAATTAAAACAAATAATATTAAGTAATTTTATCGGACTTTTATTTACTGATTTTATGTTCGCAAATAAAACCATATTACTTACGGGAGCCACTGATGGTATAGGACTGCAAACTGCCGGTGAATTGGCAAAACTTAATATAAAATTAATTTTACATGGTAAAAATCCCGATAAGGGAAATAAAATTATTGAAAAATTAATTTCTGAAACCGGTAATACTAATATACATTATTATAATGCGGATTTATCATCATTTAAAATGATTGAAGGTTTTACCGCAAAAATAAATGCTGATTTTAATCAATTGGATATTTTAATAAATAATGCAGGCATTTATGAAAGTAATAAAGTAATACTTCAAAACGGTTTGGAAAAAAGCTTTATGGTAAACTATTTATCAAGTTTTGTTTTGACTTTGCAGCTTTTACCAAGCTTAAAAAAAGGGAAAGAAAGCAAAATAATCAATCTTAGCTCAATGGTACATGCATCAAATATTGATTTTGAAAACTTAAACGCTGAAAAATCATATTCCGGCTCTGATGCTTATTCTCTTTCAAAATTGTGTAATATCTTGTTTACTTATAAATTGGCTGAATTACTTAAAAATGATAAAGTTTCGGTTAATGCTTTGCATCCGGGCGTTATTAATACTAAGTTGTTGCGTGCCGGATGGGGACCTTTCGGTAATGCTACCATAGAAGGGGCTAAACGCATTATGTTTTTGGTGAAAATGAGTAATTTTGTTACCGGTAAATATTTTGAAAACGACAAACAAATAAAATCAGCGGCTATTAGCTATGATAAAAATATACAAAACCAATTGTGGGATTATAGCATAAAAACAGCTAATAAATTTTTACAAAAACCTATAAAACTTTAAACTATGGCATTACGATTTGCATTGGCAGTAAATTCGCAAGGTATTTTTAGGAACAAACATTTTGGCGATGCTCGCAAATTTTTAATTTATGAACAAAAAGAAGATAAATTTGTTCTTGTAGATACACTTGAAAATCCGTATCGCGTTTATGACGAAATGCACGGGCATGGGTCGTATGCAAAAGCCAAATTAATTATTGATTTTTTGAAAAGCAATAATGTACAGGTTTTGGTTGCTATGCAATTTGGTCAAAATATAACAATAATTAATGAACATTTTATACCTATTATAATATACTCTGAAAATGTTGATGAGGTATTAAGCGTTTTAAATAAGCACTTACATTGGATAGATGATGAATGGAATAAAAAGAAAACAAACCACAGTTTGTTTATTATAAAATCCGGAATTTTAAAAAAAGATATTAAATAAATCATGATAAATTTAAAACCGATAGGATTTTTCCATACTGATTATACATCTGAGAATAAACCACCAAGACAAGGACGATTGATGCCTCAATCAAAAGGAATTATTCTATTGGATAAAAAATATATCAAAGCTTTGCGTGATTTAGATAAATTTGAATACATCTATGTACTATTTTATTTCAATAAAGTTACCGATTGGGAGAGTATCGTAAAACCTCCAAGAAGTAATCATACGCATGGATTATTTGCTACACGAACCCCACGCCGCCCTAACCCAATAGGCTTGACATTGATTAAATTGGATAAAATTGTTGAAAATAAACTATTTGTATCCGGTGTAGATGCTTACGACCAAACTCCTGTGCTTGATATAAAGCCCTTCCTGCCCGATTTAGATTTTGTAGAAACAGCAAAAAACCGAAAAGCAGAAAAAGATTTAAGAGTGGAATAAATAACTTTGGTATTCAATACCATTTATAAATAGCCTATATTAATATTTTCCGAAGAAAAACAGAGTGTATTATATGTTGCTATGTTTGAAAAATTTACATCTTTATGTATTTAACAGATAATTTTTTCACCCTATAGTAACTTAAGCCGAAGTGCTACTATTTTGAATGTTTCATAATGCTGAAAAACATTTTTATAATGAACATATGTTCATTATATTTGTGCTGAAAATAAATTAAAAATTTAAAGTTATGAGCACTTCAAATAATGGAAAGGGATTAGGAAAAGGAGGCGGCAGAGGTCGCAATAATGGTGGCGGGTTTGGTATAGGCGGTTTTTGTGTATGTGCGAAATGCGGTGAAAAAGTACCCCATCAGCAAGGTGTTAAATGTACTACTCTTAAATGTCCGAAATGTGGAAAAACTATGATTCGGGAAGAATTACTAAAAAAATAAAATAGCGTTCTACCAAAATTGCACTTTACAATAACAGTTTTTACTATTTTAATATATTTAGTTATTTTTTGGGAACTATATATTAGTAGTTTGGAAAGAGCGCTTAATTGGTAAATTTGCACTTAAAATAATAAGTTGATGAAAATAGCTATAGCCAGTGGGAAAGGTGGTACGGGAAAAACTACTGTATCAACCAATATAGCATCATATTTAGCTGAAACAGAAAAAGTTGTATTAGTAGATCTTGACGTAGAGGAGCCTAATTCAAAATTATTTATCAAAGCAGATTTATACAATAAGGAAGATAAGTTTAAAATGATTCCGCAATGGAATCAAAACTTGTGTACTTTATGTGGCATTTGCCAAGAGGTTTGTAATTACAATTCCGTAATACAAGCAGGAAATACAATTATGGTCTTTTCTGAATTATGTCATAGTTGTTATGCTTGTTCCGAATTATGCCCAACCGAAGCACTACCTATGATTCCTGTAAAAATGGGTGAGCTTACCCATTACAAAAACAATAATTTGGATTTTATTGAAAGTCGTTTAGAAATAGGGCAAGAACTGGCAGTACCGCTTATTGCACAAACTATAGACTATGTAAACAATTTATTTACAGATGATTTTATTAAATTATACGATTCACCACCCGGAACTTCTTGTCCTGTAATTGAGGTTACAAAAGATGCAGATTTTGTTATTTTAGTTACGGAACCAACCCCTTTTGGGCTTAATGATTTGAAATTAGCCATAGAAACAATGCAAGAATTACAAAAGCAGTTTGGAGTAATTATTAATCGTGATGGCTTAGGCGATGCAGAAGTTGAAAATTATTGTATAAAAAATAAAATTCCTATTATAGCTAAAATACCAAACAGTAAAGAAATTGCACATTATTACTCCCGAGGAATGTTAATATATAAACAAGTTTCTGAATTTAAAGAACAGATGGAAAAAGTGAAACGATATATTATAAATAGTATGAGAGGAGTATTAAAATGAAAGAAATCGTTATTATTTCAGGAAAAGGAGGAACAGGAAAAACATCAGTAACCTCTTCATTTGCTCTATTGGCAGGAAAAAATGCCATTATAGCCGATTGTGATGTAGATGCAGCAGATATGCACATATTGATGCAACCTGATTATGAAATAAAAGAAGATTTTTATAGTGGGGAATTAGCTGTTATAAATCCGGAAACTTGTACACAATGTGGTATTTGTGCCGATATTTGTCGTTTTGATGCAATTTCCATAATTAATAATAAACATGTTGTTGAACCTTTAAGTTGCGAAGGATGTGGCTATTGTGCAAGAGTATGTCCGGTAAATGCAATAAAAAATATTGATTTAAAAGTTGGTCAATATTTTATTTCTAATATCAAAACCGGAACTAAAATGGTTCATGCAAAATTAGGAATAGGGGCTGATAATTCAGGAAAATTAGTTGCAAATGTTAAAAATGAAGCTAAAAAATTAGCATTAAAATTAAATAAAGAATTCATTCTGATAGATGGTTCGCCGGGAGTAGGATGTCCGGTAACATCATCATTATCAGGAGCACATTTTGTTGTTTTAGTTACAGAACCTACACTTTCTGCATTACACGATTTAAAACGGGTGTATGTTTTGGTAAAAAAATTTAATATTAAAGCAGCTTGTATTATCAATAAATGGGATATTAATACAGCAGTGAGTTCAGAAATTAAAGATTTTTTAAAAAAAGAAGGTATTTTACATATTGCCGATTTAAACTACGATGAAGCTTTTACCAAGGCAATGATACAAGGCAAAGCTATTGTAGAAATAGAAGACAGTGAAGTTGGAAAAATATTAAAAGAAAGTTGGGAGACCATTAAAAAGAATATTTCATAACTTGTATTTTGTTTTGAAAATATATTACAAAACATTGATGTTCAATTTATAAAACTTAAAATATTATTAAAATGAAAATTGCATTTACAGCTAAAGGTAAAGATTGGAGTTCATCTATGGATCCGAGATTTGGGAGAACTGAATATTTTTTAATCTATGACGAAGAGAAAGATAAGATAGAGTTCATAGATAATAGCGAAGCAAATCAAGAAGCACATGGTGCAGGACCCAAAACAGCACAAAAGCTTTTTGATTTAGGTGCCCAAGTTTTAATCACAGGAAATGGTCCGGGTGGTAATGCAGCAAGCGTTTTAGACAAAATGGAACTTAAAATTTATATTGGTGCCGGTGATATGACTGTTAAAGCTGCCTATGAGGCTTATAAAAATAATCAACTAAAAAAATTTTAAATGAAAACTTTAAGTGATGTTGCCAATGCAATTAAAGATGTAATGCATCCGGCTATAAATTATTCATTAGGAGATTTGGGAATTGTTACGGATATAGAATTAGAAAACAATACTGTTAAATTAGTTTTTGCTTTTCCTTTTCCTGAAATTCCCATTGCCGACCAACTAATCAGTTCAATAGTTAAACCTATTAACGATATTGGTTTAGAGGTAGATTATTCTATACGTGTTATGACTGATGAAGAAAGAACTATTTTTTTACAAATGGAACAAGCAGCTTGGAAAGGAATGTAAATATTAAAATATAAATTTTTGTGAAAACTTTTTTAGATTGTCTTCCATGTATGATGAGCCAGGCTTTACGTGCAGGGCGAATGGCAAGTGATGATAATAAACAGATAAAAAAAATCCTTGATGAAGTAGGCGATTTGATAAAAGAAATCCCTATGGAAAACACCCCTGCCGAGTCTGGTGCTTTGGTATATAAAAAAATAAGAGATATTACCGGAGTTATTGACCCTTATAAAAAATTAAAAAAACAAAGCATAAAAGAGGCTCAATCATTATATTTTGAAATGAAAAATATAATAAAAAACTCAAAAGAGCCTTTACTTACCGCCATTCGAATTGCAATAGCAGGAAACGTCGTTGATTTTGGAATGAATAAAAAATTCAGCCTTACCGAAGATGTAAAACATATATTGGTTCAAAATTTTGCAATATTAGATTATAAAGAATTTCAATATCAACTAAATAATGCTCAAAATATTTTATATATAGGTGATAATGCAGGAGAATCGGTATTCGATAAAATATTAATTGAAGAACTCGGCAAAAAAGTTACTTATGTTGTTCGTGAAATTCCGGTAATAAATGATGTTGTGTATCAAGATGCTGTTGATTCGGGTTTAGACACTGTTGCTGAAATAATTTCTTCGGGTACAACAGCACCCGGTACTATTTTGCGCCTGTGTTCCGATGATTTCATACAACGTTTTTATCAAGCTGATATGGTTATTAGTAAAGGACAAGGTAATTATGAAGGTTTATCAGGTGTTAATAGATCCATATTTTTTCTTTTAAAAGCAAAATGTCCTGTTATTGCAAAAGATATTGGTGTTCAAGAAAATGATATTATTTTACAATATAAAAAGGGATATGATTAAATCAGAATATCAAATAAGGGTCAGATACGACGAAGTTGATAAAATGGGTTATTTGTATCATGGTAATTATGCTAAATATTTTCATGTCGGAAGAACTGAATTACTAAGAAAATTAGGGCTTCATGATGCTGAAATGGAAAAGAAAAATATAATTTTACCCGTAAGTGAAATGAATACAAAATTTATCAAGCCTGTTTATTATGATGAAATTATAACAATTGTAAGCTATTTAAAAGAAATTTCCGGCGCACGCTTAAGCTTTTTTTATCAAATTTTTAATCAAAATAAAGAGTTGGCAACCCAAGCCGATATGACCATTGCATTAGTAGATAATACTACCGGAAA
>JALSLF010000598.1 GCA_026988445.1 Bacteroidales bacterium | reverse complement strand
ATTTCATTCATTTTGGAAATTTTAAGATTTTTTAACAATTGATTGCAAAGATACATTAATTGCTCCGAAAATCAAACAGCCGCTAATCTTAATTGTTGTTCTATTTCTTTGCAATTACTTATTGTACAAATGAATACGAAAAGCTCAAGAAAACACTTGTCCGAATACTTTTTTATAGTTATTTTATGATTTTTTGATAAACAAATTGTTTTTTGTGATAAGTATCCATTTTGCTGCAATAAATTAGCTTTTTTTTCTTAATTTTGAATTAAAATTCAGATAAGATAAAATTAACAATAAGGAAATGACACCAATTTTAGAAACAGAGTATGCACAACTGACTTTTGAACCGGAAAACGGTATCTTAAAATTAGTTTGGAAAGATAATGCGACCAGTGATATGTATCATTATGTGTATAATCGCATTATGGATTTAGTGAAAAAGACAGAAGTGAAGTATTATCTTGCAGATATTCGTAAACTTCATTTAATTGCCCCTTCTGACAGAAAATGGTTGCAATCTGAAATTATTCCGAAATTGTTTGATTTGGGTTTGGAGAAAATTGCAGCAATTGTATCAGGTGATGTCTATATGCAAAGACATATAGCACATATCAATCAGGATATTGAAGTTGCTAAAAGAATTAAACAATTTGGCAGTCTTGAAGAAGCACTGCGTTGGTTTAAAAGTTAGATTAGAAATTGGTTGATTGGTAATTATCTAATTTACCAATCAACCAATTATCCGATTTACCTAATCCATCGGTAGTTAGACACTCTTTTCGAATTGCTTTTCAGTCGATTTATCGTTTAACAGTCAATTCCCAATATTACATTACTTTCCGAACTGCATCAATTACTGTTCCGTCCACCCATTTAATTAGCGCAACAATTTCATCGCTAAAATCTATTTTTTCCGGTTTTCCACATATTTTTTCCGCTTCGTCTTTTAATTCTTGAATTGTTTTTATTGGCAATCCGGAGTTTTTAGCTTTTTCGATTAAATCGGTTCTTTTCGGATTAATTGCGATACCTCTTTCGGTTACAATCACATCAATAAGTTCTCCGGGTCCACAAACAGTAGTAACTTCGTCTCTAATCACAGGAATACGGTCTCGGAATAAAGGTAAAGGCAAAATTACCGTTTTTGAAAATAAACAATTTTGCCAACCACCAATACCATGCAATAATACTCCATCGGAATGGGTAACTACGTTGGCATTGAAATTTACATCAACCTCAGTAGCACCAAGAATAACCACATCTACCATACCTGCAAAATTGCCTTTGCTATGGAAATTATAACTGGTAAACGGACTGGTCCATACATGGTTTTTATTTTCAGCCATTGAACGAACACCTTCTAAATCAAAAGTTTGCCCATCAAGAATATAATCTATTAAACCTTCTTCGAGCATTTGAACCAGATATTTATTGCTTCCGCCACGGGCAAAGCGGGCTTTAATGCCTCTTTCGCGCATTATGTCGGCAAAATACATACTTACAGATAAAGATGTTCCGCCGGCACCGGTCTGAAATGAAAAACCATCTCTAATGATACCGGTTACATCACAAAATTTAGCAGTCATTTCGGCAAGCAATAGCCGGTCAGGACTTTTGGTTATTTTAGTAGTACCCGATATAATTTTTTCAGGAATACCTACTTTATCCATTTCTACGGTAAAATCAACATGATTTCCTTGTATTTGCCATGGAACACATGGAAATTCAACCATATTATCGGTTACCACAATCACCTTATCAGCATATTGCGAATCAGCTAACGCAAAACCGAGTAACCCACTGGCAGATTGCCCATACAGTCCATTGGCATTACCAAAAGGGTCGGCACAAGCTGCTCCGATTACGGCAATGTCAATTTTCACTTCTCCGTCTTGCACAGCTTGATAACGCCCGCCGTGCGAACGTAAAATGGCAGTTCCCTTCATTTTACCTTCGGAACAAAAACGCCCCAAAGCACCGTTCATACTTCCTTCAATACGGTTTATTGTACCGTTTTCTAGATACTGAATTAAATGTTCATGGCATGGGAAAGATGCCGAAGGAAACCATCGTAAGTCTTTTACACCCAGTTCTTTGGCAATATCAAAAATTTGATTGGCAATTAAATCTCCGTTTCGGAAATGATGATGTGTTGAAATGGTCATTCCATCGCGCAATCCTGCTTTGATAAGTGCTTCTTTAAGACTTGCAACTTTTTTGTTCCCGTCTAAGGGATAATCAACATTTGAAGGAATTTTCGGTGCATGTTTAAACCCTTCGGGTTTATATTTATTTACTCCTTGAAAAGGAATTTGTTTTTCTCCGTTTACTTCTGTGGGGACAAGACGTCCTATAGCGTTTTTTACTAAGTTCATATTTTTTGAGTTTGGATTTTTTTTTAGCAAGATTTTTTTAAAAATATAAGAAATTATCAAAGTTTATATCTTATTCTTTTTCCTCTAACCAATTTTTTGAAATCAAGCCTAATTCAATGGCTAAATTCAAGGTTGTTTCAGCACGTTTTACAACGGGCGGGTCAATCATTTTAGTCCCTAAAGATACCACACCCAAACCTTTTGTTTTGGCTTCTTCAAAAGCGCGAATAATTTTTTGTGCCTTTTCAATCTGAGCTGTTTCGGGGGCAAAATTTTCATGAATTACCACAATTTGCCGTGGATGAATGCAGCCCATGCCTTCAAAACCCAGTGCTTTGGATTTTTTTACATTTTCGGCTAATGCTTTCATATCCGAAACATCGGAAAAGACCGAATCAATGGGCTGAATACCTGCTGCTTTACAAGCATTAACTAAACGTGTGCGTGCATAAAACGATTCTATGCCTTCGTTGGTGCGTTGTACACCAAGATCGGCAGTGAAATCTTCTAAACCTATAGCCATAGCCACTACATTATCACTTGACGAAGCAATTTCAAAGGCTTTTTCTACACCTAAGGCACTTTCAATTATGGGCATGAAAAATATCTGATGTTTTACACCGGTTTTTTTTCTGATTTGTGCTATGCGTACCTCTACTTGATGAATTTGGTCAGCACTTTCGCATTTAGGAATAAGCAACAGATTTACATTGTGCGGTACAACAAAATCTAAATCATCTAACCCGTTTGGTAACTGATTAATTCGTACCATACGCTCGGCTCCGTAAAAATTAACGGCACGTAGTGCATTGCGTACTAAATAACGTGCTTCTTCTTTTTTGTCGGGTGCTACGGCATCTTCCAAATCAAGTATGATTCCGTTGGGTTTGTGGATACCGGCATTGATCATCATGCTTGGTGTATTACCAGGCAAATATAATCGCGAAAAGCGAAATTGCTCTTTTTTTGATTCGGTAGTATTTTCCGGAATTATTTCAGGCAAATACTCTTTATCGGTTTCAATTAATTGTTTTAAAGCAGCTTCTATTCGTGCGCTTATAACAAAAGGCAGTGCACCGCGGTCTTCTAATTCTAAAACAGCATGTTCAATATCAAAAAAATGCAAAACATCTGCACATAGTTTTTCGATGGATTTCCCGAAAATTGCTTTTACTTTGCTATTAATCGCTAATTGAATGCCGCCCGTATCCTTTAACTCAAGGCTAACTTGGCAATCGGAACGTACCTTTGCGCCAAGATTTCCAACTGTAACTTTTTTATTGATTATACTCATATTTAATGCTTAAGTTTGGTTTATAATAACCCAACAAATTTACTAAGCTTTGAGCAATTTAAGAGCAAAAAAAACTGTTATTTAACATTTGAGAAAAATTGTTGATTTGTTCTGCGAAATTTCTTTTGCTAACAGCTACAATAGAGTTAGGAAAATAAATCTGCTGCTGAGTTTTTCCATATAATATTAAATGTAGTTTGTTCATCTCCGTTTGAACGCATTGGTAACAATTGGTTTTCACGAACAAAAATTGTAAGAGCACCTTTCGGCTTAAAACGCTTTACCAGTGCCGTAATTATTGCCCTGTTATAATTATCAGGATAGACTGTTTTACATTCTATTGATGCTTTATTAGCTTCGGCATCAAATACCGTAAGCGTATAATTCCCAACTTCACCGCCTCGATGATGCTCATGGTGATACATATTCAGATACATTAAAGCTAATTCCAAGTGATTAATATGCTCGGGGTATTGTATTTGTTCTTGCATCTGATATGCAAAATCGTAGAGCATATTATCACCGTATTTCTCTTTGATTTCTTTTAAAGCGTCCAACCAGTCTTGTTCTAAAAACCATACTTCTGAACGGGCATCACTTAAATTGTGAGCTGTAAGAATTTCCTTAATTTTGGGTTTAAGATAGGCTGGCAGTCCGTTTTGAAAATTTTCAATAATTTGTCCATTAATTTCAACTTCCGGTACATAACTTTTAAATAATTGGCTCATAATTCACTATTTTTTTAGAAGCTAAAACTACAATTTTTTTTCGTTACCCGCATTGTTTATTTTTCTTTTCTATCTGTTTTTGTGTTTTTGTTGATTATTTTAAGCGGGGTCATATTAAATATAGTGGGTATTCAAATTTAAACTTATTAGGTGTAGTGTTCAGGTGATTGCATTGGTTTAAGGTTTTTGATGACTTGACAGTGTGTAAAGCGCCTATCAAAGTCTTTTTGTTTAAAATGTTGCTGATTTTCAAAAAAAAGAAGGCTTTTTAAATCTATCAAAAAAAATCACAGATCAAAGAGCTGTGCTACGTGTTTTCCGGTAGAGTTAAAAACTCTGTCAGGTGCTCACGCACGCTGACAGATACAGATTTAGGCTATAAAACTATAATTGTTCTAATTCAACGGTAAAATGCCTTAGTACTTCGGCTTCTTTAATAATTTTATAACCGCTTTTAATCGCATTTCGGCGGTCGAATACATTGATAAGTGCCGCGGCAACATAATCCATGTGATTGTTTGTATAGGTTCGGCGCGGAATTGCTAAACGTACTAATTCCAAGTCGGGATAACGGTTTTCGCGTGTTACAGGGTCTCTGTCTGCCATAATAGCACCTATTTCTACTCCGCGAACACCGGCTTCTTTGTATAATTCAATTGCCAGAGTTTGTGCCGGAAATTCATTGCGAGGAACATTTGGAAGAAACTTCAAAGCATTGATGAAAACAGCGTGTCCACCAATAGGGTGTTGCACCGGAATGCCGTAATCAATAAGTTGTTTGCCGAGATATTCAACTTGCTTAATACGTGTTTCAAGATATTCAAACTCAGTGGCTTCTTTTAAGCCTTGTGCAAGGGCGTTCATATCTCTGCCCGACATTCCGCCGTAGGTAATAAAACCTTCAAAAACAATGTTGAACATGCTTGCTTTTTCAAACAATGTTTTGTCTTTCATGGCAATAAAACCGCCCATGTTTACAATTGCATCTTTTTTGCTCGACATGGTCATCATATCGGCATAAGTGTACATTTCGCGAACAATCTCTTTTATGCTTTTGTCGGCATAGCCTGTTTCGCGGGTTTTTATAAAATAGGCGTTTTCGGCAAAACGTGCCGAATCGTAAAGTACCGGAATAGTGTATTTGTCTGCTAATTTTTTAACATCGCGCAGGTTTTGCATAGATACGGGCTGTCCGCCGGCTGTATTGTTGGTAACGGTAATTATGATAAAAGGAATTTTATCTGCCCCGTGTTCATTTATTACCTTTTCTAATTTGTTTAAGTCAACATTGCCTTTGAAGGGATGTGTGTTTTCGGTGTCAAAAGCTTCGTTAATGGTACAATCAATGGCAGTTGCTTTACGGAACTCAATGTGTCCTTTTGTAGTATCGAAATGAGAGTTTCCGGGAACAATATCGCCTTGTTTAACCAATGTTGAAAACAGTACATTTTCAGCAGCGCGCCCTTGATGCGTAGGTAAAAAATATTCAAAACCCAAAATGTTTGTAATGGCATCTTTCATTTTGTAATAAGAGGATGCACCTGCATAACTTTCATCGCCCAGCATCAGTTCAGACCATTGCTTGTCGCTCATAGCTCCTGTGCCCGAGTCAGTTAATAAATCGATAAATACCTGATTGCTTTTTAAGTTAAACAGATTGTATTTTGCATCTTTTATCCATTGTTCGCGCTCTTCACGTGTACTGCGTTTAATGGTTTCCACCATTTTTATTTTATAATTTTCTGCAAATGGAAGTTCCATAATTCTATTTTTTGATGATTAATTAAAAAATATTGTAAAAAAAAAGAGTTTTGCCGGATTTACCGGCTGGTGTCGGAGGAACTTATGATGCAAAGAAATCGCGCTCTTTAAGATTGGTGTAACGGTATTTGGGTTTGTAGCTTAATTGATACATTTTTTGGTTTTTTTGCGAAATTATAAAAATAAATGGAAATTTCAATG
>JALSLF010000597.1 GCA_026988445.1 Bacteroidales bacterium | reverse complement strand
TAATTGTGCTTCCATCTTCAAAAGTTAAATTCATGTTTGCCGCAGTAACCGTAAAACTGGGAAGTGCCCCTGTGGTTGTAAAACTCATTGTAAGGCTACCGGAAAGTTCTATTCCATTTCTTTTATATCCGTTAAAGCTTACAATCGCCTTAGAACCTGACTCTTGCCATGTTCCCGTAAATTGAACGTTTATTGAGCCTGAACGAGTAACTCCATCTTCGCCGGTACATCCGGTTTCTGGAAATGTAATACTTAGCGTGTTGTCAATTGCATCAAATGAAAAATTACCACAGGTAGTCTCAAGGGTATTTTTTAAACTTGAACCTGTATTTACTAGCCCTACTACATCATTAACTGCACTTTCTGTCATCGAACTTTCCTGTATGGATTGATTGTCTGGATTTACTGAAACTTCATCATTTTCGCAAGATGTGAAAATTACCGTTACAGCAAAAAGTAGGGCAAAGGCTTTTAGTAAATTTTTTTTCATAGTAATGATATTTTATAATGTGAATTATGCTTATAACTCAAAATTCAGCAAAATATTGTGTGTAAAATTTTAGTATTCGGATAATATTTGCAAGAATTTTTTATTTGGAGTAATGACTGAACCTTCTACTGCATATTCTTTTTTCAGTCCGTGAACAAAATACATTTCAATTTGACCTTTGTTTTTTGCTTCAATCTTGCCTCTGTATTCACAATCAAAATAATCTTTTATGTGTTCGTATGTATCGCCCGAAACGTTTACTTTTCCAATTTCTCCGGCTGATTCCATCCGTGAGGCGGTATTAACAGTATCACCCCAAATATCATAAGCAAATTTCTTTTTCCCAATCACCCCTGCAACCACTCTTCCCGTATGAATTCCAATACGCAAATTCCAAGGTTCTTTCCCTTCTTTAATCTTTTGCTCATTATATTCTTTTGCAAATGCTTGCATTTCTAAACCGGCCAGAACGGTATCAATCGGGTTACTTTTGTTTCTTAGAGGCAAACCTCCAACACACATATAAGCATCTCCAATTGTTTTTATTTTTTCAATAAAATGTCCTCCGATAATTTCATCAAATTTTGCAAAAAAGATTCCCAGTTCTTTAATAATTTCTTGTGGCGATAGTTTTTCGGATATTTTGGTAAATCCTTTGAAATCGGTAAATAACACGGAAACTTTTCTATAGGTTTTTGCATCAACAACACCTTTGTTTTTTAGCTGTTCGGCAATTTCGTAAGGGAGGATATTTAATAAAAGTTTGTCGGATTTTTCTTTTTGTTCGCTTAGTTCCTTGTTTTTAATTTCCAACTCATTTGATTGTTCTTCGAGAATTTCCGCCTGATTAACCAATTGCTTGATTAATTTAAACATTGAAAGTGCCGATTTTACTCTTACAAGTAGTTCTGTTTTATCAAGAGGTTTTCGTATAAAATCAATCGCACCTGATTCGAAAGCAAGTTGTAATTTTCCGGTGGTAGTAATTATAATTACAGGAATATCTGCTACTGCCGGATCGCTTTTTAGATATTCTAAAGCTTGAATACCATTCATAACCGGCATCTCCCAATCCATGATGATTAAATCGACCTTTTGATTGGTTGCAATATCACAAACTTCTTTACCGTTAAAGGCTGAAATGATTTGGAAATCATGATGTTCGGCTTCGAAAACACTTTCGATGAACATATGTACAAATCGGTCATCATCAGCAACTAAGAGCGTGTATTTCATTAGCTTATGACTATTTATTGATTTCCTGTAATTACAGCAAGACATCGTTTAAACGATGTCTTGTTGCGTAAAGATAATATTTTTATTTTAAATTTTACAAAAGAATGTAATTTTTAAACTATATTGACTTTAAAAGTTCTTTAATAATTAATGCCATCTTAGGCTCGGCTTTTGCCGCTACTTCTTGAACTTCCTCATGTGTTACTTCAACAATTTCTCCGGGAACACCACTGTCGGTAATAATAGACATAGCAAAGCATGTTAAACCCATGTGGCGTGCAACTATTACTTCAGGCACTGTGGACATTCCTACTGCATCAGCACCGGTATTCCTTATATACATATATTCGGCAGGGGTTTCAAAAGTAGGTCCTGTTACGCCTGCATATACTCCTTTTTTTAAATCAATATTTGCTTCGTGTGCAATTTGAAATGCTTTACGAATTAATTTTTTGTCGTAGGGCTGGCTCATATCAGGAAATCGAGGTCCCAGTTCTTCTATATTTGGTCCAATTAAGGGATTGGTGCCAAATAGATTAATATGGTCACTAAGCACCATTATATCTCCTACGTTAAAATTAGGATTAATCCCGCCGCTTGCATTTGAAACAATGAGTAAATTAATACCGAGAAATTTAAGTACTCTAACCGGAAAAGTTACTTGTTGCATGGTATATCCTTCGTAATAATGAAATCTGCCTTGCATGGCAACAATCTTTTTACCGTTAAAACTACCAAAAATTAATGCACCGCGGTGTCCTTCAACAGTAGATACCGGAAAATTTGGAATATCTTTATATTCAATTTCATACTCTACGGTCATTTCTTTTGTTAAACCACCTAAACCTGTTCCCAGTATAATTCCTACTTCCGGTTTAAAATCAAATTTTGATTGTATAAAATCAACGGTTTCCCTTATTTTTTCTAACATAATCTATAATTTGGTTATTAAAATCTTTTTCTTCATCAATAAAAAATACTTCAATCGGTAAAAAAAACAGTTTTTGCTTAAAAATATTGTCCTCAATAGCTAATTCACGCACTTTCACCGCATCTTTTTCGGTGGTTAGTATTATTTTATTCGTATTTTTAATATTATTGAATGTATTTATAATTTTATTTATTCTGTTTAAATTATAATTAGCATGATCCGGATAATTTAAGTGTATAATGTTTCTACAAAATCTGTTCAGGTATTCAAGCAATTGTTTTGTATGCGCAATTCCTGTAAACAGAACAATACTCCCGTTTTTTAAATCCTGCAAAGATATATTATTCACCGCTTCTTTAAAAACCGCTTTTATATTTCCATATTTTAAGCCCGTAAAATAAACCGTTTGGTAAGGACGAGGATATAGATTTTTATGTATCAGTCGTCGGTCAATTGGTTTTATATTTGGCGGGGTTTTGCTAATAATCATTATATCCGCCCGGTCTTTTGCCGAAACATGTTCGCGAAGCCTGCCACAGGGTAACAAATGGTCTTCATTAATATTCCGGTTAAAATCTACCAAAAGAATGGATAAACCGGGTTTTACATATCGATGTTGAAAGGCATCGTCTAAAATAACGGATTGAATGCCCTGCTCTATTAATTTTTGTATTCCTCTTTTTCTATTTGCATCAACAGCCACTGTTATTTCAGGAAATTTTCTTTTAATCTGGCAAGGTTCATCGCCTATTTCATTCGGTTTAGGCTCATCTCCGGCAATATAAAAACCTTTGGTTTTTCTTTTATACCCCCTGCTTAAAACCGCTAAATTATTTTCATTTTTTAATAGTTTAACCAAGTATTCAACATGAGGTGTTTTTCCCGTTCCTCCAACGGTAATATTTCCTACAGAAATAACTGGTATGTTAAATTCCTTTGACTTAAGTATTTGATGGTCAAAAAGAAAGTTCCGAACCTGCGTTACCAGTCCGTATAGTAATGATATGGGCCATAGCAGTATTCGGAGCATAGTTTTTTATTTTATAATTATTTCAAAAGGTAATCGAGCTTGTACACCTTTCATATTGCTTAAAGTCTTATAGTAATCATACATCATTGAAAATTCATTTTCATTTTTACCGAAAATTGATGTTTTGGCTGCTTCACCGGTCAATTCTTCTAAAAATTCTTCAAACGGTTCTTTTTGTGCCGGTAAGGGTTTAATTCTATAACGTTGTAAACCGGCTTTTTCTGCCGCAATTTCTACTGCTTTATCTAAACCGCCAATTACATCTACCAAACCGATTTCTAAAGCATTGCTTCCACTCCAAACTCTTCCTTGTCCGATACTGTCCACTTGGGCAACAGTCATACCTCTACCGTCAGCAACATGCTTGATAAATACTCCGTAAATATCTTCTACACCGTTTTGAATAAATGCCCTTTCCTCTTCGCTCATATCTTTAAATGATGAGCCAATATCAGAATATTTATTGGTGTTCACTTTATCAAAAGTTATTCCGATTTTTTCGTTCATTAATTTTTTTACATTAAAAAGTAGCCCGAATACGCCAATAGAACCGGTTAATGTGTTGGAACTTGCAACAATAGTGTCTGCAGCACAAGCAATGTAATAGCCTCCCGAGGCAGCTAAATCACCCATGGATACAATAAGGGGTTTCTTTTCTTTAGCCAAAACAGTTTCTCTCCAAATAATATCCGATGCCAAGGCACTTCCTCCGGGTGAATTAATACGTAATACTATTGCTTTTACTTTGTTGTCTTCACGTGCTTTTTTTAATGCTTCCACAACGGTTTCCGAGCCCATTGTTTTCTCTGTGCTTTTGCCGCTAACAATTTCACCCGATGCATAAATAATGGCTATTTTATCTTTGGCCAAACCTTTTTCGTCTTCTTTTTTCTTTTTGGGGACTTTGTTGAATTTTTTAAGAGAAACAAATTTAATATCTTTTACTTTTTCGGCATTTACTTTGTCTTTTAGTAAACTCATTAATTCATCCCGATAAAGTGTACCGTCAATAAATCCTAATTTTTTAGCCGCATCATTATTTTTTAATAATAAACTATCGGCAATTTTATTTAATTCTTCGGTACTGATGTTTCTGGAAACCGAAATGTCGTTAATGATTGTATTCCATATAGAATTGATATAGGTTTGTGTTTGCTCTCGGTTTGCCTCGCTCATTTTATCAAGCATAAACGGCTCAACGGCACTTTTAAATTTTCCGTGACGAATAATAACCGGTTTGATTCCAAATTTCTCTAAAGCATTTTTAAAGAACAATAATTGTGCGCTTAAACCAACAAATTCCATTCCTCCTGCCGGATTTACATAAATTTCGTCGGCAATACTTGCCAGATAGTAAGTTTTTTGAGTGTAGTAATCGGCATAGGCAATAATAAATTTCCCACTTTGTCTGAATTTTGCCAAGGCATTATGAATTTCTTCAACTGTTGCAATGCCGGCATTTAGGCTGCTTAAATCTAAAAAAATACCTTTTATATTATCATCTAATGCAGCTTTATCTATGTTTTTTAAAATGGTGTTAAGTCCCAAGGTTTTTTGCGGTTGCATGCTTACAAAATCAAAACCTTCAAATGGGTTATTGCTGCCGCGGTCAACAATTTTTTTATTTAGTTTTAATTTTAAAATGGTGTTTGTGTCTAAATCAACCGGTTCTTCGGATGATGTACTGCTGATTATTCCTACTGTAGCCGTAAAAAATATAAGTATCACTACAATTCCTGCTAATATTGCTCCAACAAACGAAGCGAGTGTGATTTTAAAAAAACTTTTCATTGTTTTGTGTTAAGTGTTTGATTATTAATGTAATACTATAATTTCGATAATGAAAAAATCAAAATAATTCTATTTAAGACATTTAGTTTGCTAAAATACTAAATTTTAAGTTAATTTAAAATATTTACTTACCACTACCTTATCTTTAATTAATTGCTGTTTTAGGCGTTCAAGACTGTGAAATTTAATTTCGTTTCTTATTTTTTTGTGAAAATAAACTCGAATATTCTGATTATAGATGTTGCCTTTAAAATTTATAATGTGTACTTCGATACTTAGGTTAGTTTTGTCGTCATTAATGGTTGGTCTATAACCCAAGTTTAACATACCGTAATAGCTTTTACCTTTAATTTCTGTTTCAACGGCATACACTCCACATGCCGGAACAAGTTTGTAATTCTCGGTAAGCCTGATATTTGCCGTAGGAAAGCCAATGTCACGTCCTATTTTTTTACCGTTTACCACTTTTCCCGAAAAAAAATATTTTTTTGCCAGATATTGGTTCGCTTTTTCTAAATCTCCTGCTGTAATTGCTTTACGAATAAGTGTAGAACTGATAATTTCGTTATTTACCAGATAGGGTTCTACTTTGTCAATCGAAAAGCCATATTGTAAAGCACATGATTTCAACACCTCAAAGCTTCCGTCTCTGTCTTTTCCAAAATGATGATCGTAACCAACAATCAATGCTTTTATATTTAATTTTTCATGCAAATATTGTTTGATAAAATCACAAGAAGATAGTTTTGCAAAAGATTTAGTGAACCGGATAATTACGAGATGATCAACTTCTTGCTCGCCAATTAATTTGATTTTTTCATCAAGGGTATTAATCATTTTTATATTGTCTGTTGATTTTCCCAAGACAAAACGAGGATGGGGCCAAAAAGT
>JALSLF010000596.1 GCA_026988445.1 Bacteroidales bacterium | reverse complement strand
ATTGCGGAGCGTGGTAAAACCGCAAATCCCCTGCAAAAAGCTTTTAATTTATCAAGATTTTTTTCATCTATGGTCGGTGAAAAAATTTGTTTTAAATGATAGCTTTGGATTAAACTTAACACATCTGCTTCATTAATTTGCTTTTCGCGATACATTTCTATCGCTGCCAATAAGATAGCTCTTCCGCTCATTTCAGACCGGTTGAGTTGTAAAACGGCAAATAAACTCTTATGCTCAAAAGTTTCCGCTGCAAATTCAATAGTAGCAGGTGAGCGAATTTCTTTTTCCAACAATTTCAGTTTTGGCAAAAAATGATAGGCTGCCGGAAATTGCTCTTTAATCTCCTCAGCATTATTAAAATCCGTGTTTTCAGCATTAACAGAGCCGGACATGATTTCCTCACCAAAAATACTGCGTACACTTTCTATTTGCATTCCTTCGCCTGTATAAGAATTTCTACTGTACAATACACCCGGATAGGAATCTTGGTCGCGTATCGTCCAAACCATTTTTTGTAGAATAAAACTCGGATAAGCCTGTTTATTTTTTAAAAATGTATTGATGAGTAATTCATTTTCTTCATAGAACAATACAGCTTGACGGATAAAAAAATTTATTTGATAATAGGGGTCATTTAATAATGCAGCATCTTTATTCATAATTTCTTCGTAGAAGAAATTGATTTTACGGTTAATTTGTTCTAATGTAAAATACTGAGCACGGTTACTAATAGCAGGTTTGGGTTTATCGGGAAAAAGTAAATAATATAGGGTACGTAAATTGTTTAAATATATTTTTCCTGCAACATGATAACCGTACAGGTTTTTTAAGGCAACATAGGTTTGCTGTGTTACCCCGACATTTAGGTAAGTAGGCATCAAACCCGGTATATAAACCGGCATGGCACAGCGCATTGCAAATACCAAAGGTGCATCTTGCGAACCGAGTTTTTGTCCGGTCATGTTTTGAAGATTATTAATTGCCTGATGAATAATTTTTCGTTTTTTTTCTTCATTCAATTTAAATGCTTTTGCGCTGATGATACAGAAATCGGGAACCGGATAGGCTTTTTGCGAAAGCATCAATAAAATAGTTCCTTTATGACTAATCTGTTCTATTGTGTATTTTTTTGAAGAAAAAGAAGGAATAATATATTCATTTTCAGTTAATTGAATGTTTTTATACTGATTGAGTTTTTTCAAATAAAACTCAGTTTGCAGAATTTTTAATTGCTCTATGGATTTTGTGTCTTTATCTCTTGCTTTAATTAAAAGCTTTATGTATTTAATTGACTGATGTTTAGTGTTACTTAGTAAAAAAACTGCGTCTATAAAATCTATTCTAATTTCTTTACTCTGAGTGGTATTATCTGTATCGTATTCGATAATAGGATTGCGATATCCTTCACCAATTTTGTGTACCGGAAAATTGCCTTGATGGTTTAATAAAAAATTATAGTAAAAATAATTAGGATAAAAGGCACGTAGCTTAAAATTTATGATTTTTTCCATGATTTTATGCTCTATTTGCAATAAATAGTGATTGCTTATGAAGGTACAAAATTAATGTATTTTATTAATACTTTTAATTTAGTAAAGTGTAATTAACGTATTGTAAATTAACTTATTAATCCCCATTGAATAGTTTGCATACTTTTTTGTTTTAATTGCTCGGCAATCACCTTATTATCAAACGTTTCCATTTTCGGGTCTTGTTTTAATATTTCAATAGCCTTATTTCGTGCAAATTCAAGGATTTTGGTATCTTTTGCTAAGTTTGCGAGCTTTAAATTAAATGCGATACCGCTTTGTTGTGTACCTTCCAAATCACCGGGACCGCGCAATTTTAAATCAACTTCAGCAATTTCAAAGCCATCAGTTGATTGAACCATGGTTTGAATTCGTTTGCGCGCCTCATTTGAGAGTTTATAGGAGCTCATTAATATGCACCAAGATTGCTCTGCTCCGCGCCCTACACGCCCGCGTAGCTGGTGTAATTGGGATAATCCGAACTTTTCGGCACTTTCAATAACCATAACCGTGGCATTAGGAACATCTACACCAACCTCTATAACGGTTGTAGAAACCATTATTTGTGCTTGCCCTTTAACAAACAACTGCATTGCTTTTTCTTTTTCATCGGCTTTCATCTGCCCATGAACCACCGCAACGGTGTACTCAGGTGGTGGAAAAGCACGTGTTATACTCTCATATCCGTCTTCTAAATCTTTATAATCAAGCGTTTCCGATTCTTTAATTAAAGGGTACACAATATATACTTGTCTGCCGGCTTTTATTTGTTCTTTTAAAAAGCTAAACAGCCTAAGGCGCTTAGAGTCAAACATGTGTACTGTTTTAACCGGTTTTCTACCCGGTGGGAGTTCATCAATAATCGAAACATCTAAATCACCATACAAAGTCATGGCAAGTGTACGTGGAATAGGGGTAGCTGTCATTACCAAAACATGTGGAGGTGATATGTTTTTTTTCCATAGTTTAGCTCGCTGTGCCACGCCAAACCGGTGTTGTTCATCAATAATAACTAATCCAAGATTATAAAATTTAACCGTATCTTCAATAAGTGCATGTGTACCTATTAAAATGTTAATCTCATTATTAATCAATCCCTTATGTATGAGTTTTCGCTCTTTAGTTTTCGTTGAGCCGGTTAAAAGTTGTACCCCCACACCCAAGCCTTCAAGCATTTTTGTAATGCTATTGTAGTGTTGTTTTGCGAGAATTTCGGTCGGTGCCATTAAACTGCATTGATAGCCGTTATCTATGGCTATGAGCATAACCATTAAGGCAACCAATGTTTTCCCGCTACCTACATCACCTTGCAAAAGTCGATTCATTTGTTTGCCCGAGCCTAAATCTTTACGAATTTCTTTGATTACCTTTTTTTGTGCTCCGGTAAGTTCAAAAGGTAAATTATTGTGGTAGAAGTTATTAAATTTATCACCAACCTTTTCGAATACAAACCCGCGAAATTTTTCCTTACGAATTAACTTTTGCTTTAGCAAATGAATTTGGATATAAAACAGTTCTTCAAACTTTAAACGCGCTATAGCATTTTTTAATAAGGCCTGATTATCAGGAAAATGCATTTGCTTAATTGCTGTATTAAGCGGCATAAATTTAAGCTGATTGATTAAATAAGGAGGTAAAGTTTCCGGAATATTTCCCGGTAATGACTTTATGGCATTTATAATCAGTTTACTAATGACTTTTGAAGTAATGTAATTCTTTTTTAATTTTTCAGGTACTGAATAAACAGGCTGCAGTCCGGTAGATAGCTGCTTTTCAGCTTGTTCGGGTTCTTCAACTTCGGGGTGGATTATGTTGATTTTATTGCCAAACCGACCGGGTTTTCCAAAAACAATGTACTCTTTATTTGATTTTAAGTTTTGTTGTATCCACTTAATGCCTTTAAACCATAACAGTTCTATACTTCCTGTTTCGTCAGCAAATATGGCTACCAAACGTTCTTTGTACTTTTGTCCGTGTAAACTAAAACTTACTATTCGCCCTTTTATTTGAATATACGGCATTTCTGCATCAATTTCATTAATTTTATGAAACCGGCTACGGTCGATATGTTTATAAGGAAAATAGTATAATAAATCTTTAATTGTGGCGATATTAAGCTCCTTGCGAAGGGTTTCCGCTTTTTTAGGACCAACTCCCATCAAATAGGTAATATCGCTGTATATAGTTAAATTTGGCACTGTTTCTCTGTATTTTACACAAAACATACGAAATTACGGTGTTTTGCTTTACCCGTAAAGTTTTTTTCAGGATATTTTTAAAGGAGTTATTAACAATAAGATTATTGATTGTAGGTGGGTGAATACCGGTAACTGGTGGATGGTAGCCGGTTGATATACTTCAAATTGTCCTTTGGACATTTGAACGTTTCGGATTTGTAAATTGTTGCGGGCGGATGGGTGCATTGCCAAATAGAGCTGCAACTCATTCTTATACTATTGATTAAGTGATTTAATTGTATTAATAAGCCGTTTTATTCTGATTGCATCGGGTGGGTTTTGCCAATTACCATCTACTTTAAAATACGAACCAATTATAAATGCATCGGCATAGGGATAAAATTCATGAATATTTTCATCTGTAATACCCGAGCCTATTAAAACAGGTAGTCTTACTGCTTGTTTAACCGATTTAAGTTCATTAATATCTGCTTTTTTACCGGTAGATGAGCCCGTAATGATAATTCCATCACTTAAAAAAAATTCAGCTGCTTCGGCAGTTTCTGAGATACTCACATCATTTGTAATCGCATGTGCACTGTGTTTTTTTTTAATATCCGTAAAAATTAAAATATCTTCTGCGCCTATATTTTTTCGGAAACGCAAAAGTTCTGCCGCCGAAGATTCCATATATCCTTCATCCGCCAGATGAGCAAATACAAAAGCTTCTGCTCTGATAAAATCAGCATTTGCGCTATGAGCAGCGGATAGAGCGGCTATATTGGCTCCGGCTAATATTTGTATTCCACAATATAAATCCGTTTTTCTTTTGATTTCATAGGCTGTTATAGCTGTCAAAGTAGATATTTCATGTCCGGCAGTTTGGTTCAGGTAAGGCAAATCATGCATATTTTCAATCAAAACCGTATTAATGCCACTCTTTTGATATATTTCAGCTTCTTTAAGGGCTTTATTGATAATAGATTGAGGCTTATTTTTATTTTTTGGTGTTCCGGGCAAGGCATCTAAATGTATCATCCCGATAAGCATTTTTTCTGCGTTCAGCCTATCTTGGAACTTTAATATTTTAGACATAAAAAATTAATGTAAAGTATTATAGAAAAATGTAAAGAAAAATATATTACTGTATTAATTTATTGAATACCAAAAGTTAATCGTTTTTAATTAAATTCTTACTTCAAATATTAATTTTAAGACCGCAAATTTTAATTCATTGATATACAATATATTATAAAACACAAAACCCCAAAAAGTAAATTACACTTTACAAAATATATAAAATTATAGAAATTTTCCAAGAATCAATAGCAAATACATAAAAACCAATAGACTACACAAATCAATTAAAGTATTTATTTAACTATCTGATTTTCTTTAAGTTGACATACATATTTACGTAATGATTTAACAGCAAAAATCGTGCAAATTTCTATCTTTTGACTAAATATTTTAATAAAATATTTTTTTACTTTTGTCGGCTATAATGGAGAGATATACAAATTTACAATCGAACAGTGTAAAATTTATTTTACAAGGCTTCTTTTTTGCCGGGGCTATGGCAATTGCCGAACCTTCAACGGTTTTGCCTTTAATAGTGCATTATTTTAGCGGTAGCAATGTTTTGGTAGGTACTTTTTCTGCACTACTCAGGGGAGGTGCTATATTAATGCAGTTATATGCTGCTTTTCATGCACAGTCTTATGTTAAGGTATTGCCTTTTTTAAAACGTGTTTTTGTATTTCGTTTCTTGTCCTGGTTTTCATTAGGGCTGATTATTTATTTTTTTAGCGAAAATCATCAATTTGTTTTATTGCTGTTTGCAATCGGTATGTTTGTTTTTTCTTTTTCAGCAGGATTTGGTGCTGTTTATTATCAAGAATTGTTAGGAAAATCTTTTACAAAAGAATATCGAGGGAAGGTTTTAGCGGGCAGACAATTTGCTTCGGGATTTGCCGGAATTTTAAGTGGAGGCATTTCAGCGTATTTTTTAACTAATTATCAAGCACCCACAAGTTTTGCTTATATTTTTTTGGTAAGTGGTTTAATTATGGCTTTTAGCTTTTCGTTTATGCTTTTTTTTAAAGAGAATGTTAAAACAAACGTTTCAAAAAAAGAAAGAAAATTTAGTGAGTTTATACATAATGCGGTAATTTTATTAAAAGCAGATAGAAATTTACGTCTGCAAATTATTTCCAGACTAATTGCTTATAGTTTTTGGTTTATTGTTCCTTTTATCATTTTAAATGCAAAAGATAGAATTGGTATATCAGGAAAAGATGTTGGGTCTATCATATCTTTACAAATGGCAGGGGCTATGCTGAGTAATTTATTATGGGGTAAACTTTCATCTACCGGAAGAAACCGTTTAATCGTACTTCTTTCCTATCTACTAATTATTATTGCTATTGTGTTATCGGTAATTGCCAATCATATTTATTATTACTACTTTGTATTTTTTATTGCAGGAGCTGCAATCGATGGATTTCGATTAGCTTTCAGTAATTTAATATTAATTATTGCTCCTGAGGATAAGCGACCGGTTTATATTGCTGTTCAAAATAATATTACTTCGTTAGGAATGTTTTTTTCAATACCCGGTGGTGCATTAGTAAGCTTATTTGGCTTTAATTTAGTTGGGTGGATGACAATTGCTATTTTGTTAGCCGGTTTATCGATGAGTTTTAAGCTAAAACGGGCATAAAACGATATCAAT
>JALSLF010000595.1 GCA_026988445.1 Bacteroidales bacterium | reverse complement strand
AAGTATATTCTTTTTTTAAAAAAAAATATTAAGGCATTACCAATTTTGCAGTTTCATCAGCAATACGAATGCTTACAATGTTGCCGGAATTAAAACTCATATAATCGGATAAAATCCCATCACTGAAAATAATACCGTTTTGAGGCATTTGTGATTCAATAATTAATTCTTCTGCTTGAAAAAGTACACCACTAGTTAAACCAATCTGAGAGCTTTTACTTAAAAAAGGCTCACGCACCACAAAAACCAACTTTTTTTCTTCACGTGAAAAAGCTTCATAAGGAAATTCTTGCTGCCCGTGAAAGGTTTTATGGATACTATTTGCCATATTAAATAATGAACTTAACCAACCTGTAGAGCCGGCACCGGTTGAAACAATTATACCGCTAGAAGATTGGTCTTCGTTCCGGTTTCTAAAGCTAATATTGTACCTTGCCGATGTATGATTCGATGGACCAATAAAAAAATCGTTAAAAGCTAATAAGCGCTGTCCGTCGTTCATTTCGGCAACAGCCATTGTTACCAATTGATAATTATAAGCACCTGAAAGCACCTTTTGTATCGTAGGCGCAAAATTATTTACGGTAAAAGGCAGTAAAATGCCATCATAACGCTCCCTGTCGGGATTTATAGCAATAATTGGAATGTCATGAACATATTTAGCAGTATTTGCTACTAAGCCATCTTGCCCCAATACAATTACCAAATCTTTTTTAGAAAAAATATAATTGGGCAAATGCTGCTGCTCAACAATTTTAAATTTCAATAGTTTACTTATTTCCTTTTTTACCCTTTCCAATGCATGGTAAAATTTGTCATGTTCAGTTTGATACGGAGAAAATGCTTCATCAAAACTATCTTCAACCAAATTTTGAACAACACTTTCTTTTTGGGCTTTTTTAAAACGAAAACTCTTTTTTTGTTGTTTTACATAAAATTCTGCCTGAGCAACTGTATTAAATCGCTCTGTAAGCTGTTCTAATCGCGTTTTGCTACGAATTATTATGGCATTCTCAATTTTATTTTCCTGCATCAGATTCTAAATTAATCGTTATTTTTGGCTTTGCACATTACTTTCACCAATAATAGAATCCAATAAATCGGGAGTAATATTCAGATTATTAATTTTTTGAGCGTTCTCTGCCAATTCACGAAAGGCTACTGCTATATTCAATTTAGGGTCTGAACCCGAGGGATTAATTGCCATAATGGTTTTCCAATCCATTTGCTGATAAGGTTTCAAACTTGCCTCTAATTTATATTTCTCAATATCTGCTAATTTTTTTTCATTTTCGGTCTTTAATTCAATTAAGTTCCGGTTTTCTTCTTCAATAGCAATATCCGCTTTTATTCTCATTTCGCGTAATTTGCGTTCATTTTCTGCTTCTAAAATCTTCTTTTCATGTTTCTTTTCTGCAATTTGTTTCTCTTTTTCTTTAACGGCTATTTCAGTATTTAACTGACTTTCTTTTATTCTACGCTCCTGTTCAACTGCAAAATTTCTACGCTGATAAATTGCGGCATCAGCTTCTTGCTGTAACGCTTCGCGCGTGGCAGTTTCCAATGCTTTGCTCATTTCAGGCGTTGGTTTCACGGCAACAACATTTACGGATAGAATAACTACACCCAATAAATCAACTGCCGGCGAGTTTTTTAAGCCTTCCATAATTTTTTGTTCAATACTTTTTGCATTTACAATAGCCTCTTTAAGTTGCAGACTTTGTATGTAGGATGATGTAGCCGTTTGTGCCTCATTAATTAAACGTTGTCTTAATTTTTCACCATCGTCTGTTTTATAGTCACCTTTTGAATTGACTGTAAAATCAAGTAATTCAGCCGTTTTTTTTTACATCACTTATTTGATTGTTCCTTGAATACTTACTTCCTGAAAATCATTTGTAGATTCATTAAAAATAAATAACAAATCATTACTTCCCATTGGTAAAGCAACTATTGAAGAATTATACGAAGTATAAAAAAAAGATAATCCACGACCTTCTTTAATTATTTACCATTTTTAAAATGAATGACATGAGTCATTGCATCAAACTTAATATATTTAATACCAAACATAGTTTAAAAAAATAATTAGTGTTTACCACTTATTCGTAAAAAGATTGATTATTTTTGCATCCAAAAAAATAAAGTGCACAAATATTTAAAATACTTAATTTTTATTATCGTTTTCGCAAGATACGAAAATTTATTGACAGCTCAATTTGCTAAAGAAAAAAATCTATTCTTAGAAAGTAACTTTCGCTATGGTTTTTTATGGCAGCATCGTCCTTCTTTGGCAGAAATAATTGGTGGCAATATTAAGTTTTTTGATGTATCGGCAGGAAAACAAACCTATGGGCAAAAAATTTGGGATCAATTATATCGTTATCCTTCATTTGGAATTGGTTATACGTATGCAGATTTTGGTAATCCCGAAGAATTAGGTCATGCAAATGCAGTTTTCGGATATTTTGATATTCCTTTTTTGCGCAATAAAAAAAACTTATTCAGCTATCGCCTTTCAGGTGGTTTAGCCTACTTAAATAAAGGAAATGTTGCCATTGGAACACATTTGAACTTATATTTTGATGCATCCTTAATCTATAAATGGTATTTTGCCAAACGCTGGGAATTGATTAACGCTTTCGGAGCTACACATTTTTCAAACGGAGCAATTAAAATGCCTAATTTAGGGCTAAACATGTTTTCGTATCGTTTGGGTTTTCGTTATCGCTTTGATGCAGCTCAAAAAGAGTTTATACATATAGATTTACCGGAAATAGATAAAAAAAACAGTATTTCCATTTTTACAGCCGCAGGAACAAAAGAAAAACGTCCGGGTGGAGATATTCCCTATACTGTTGGCAGCTTTTCTGCAGATTATTTACGTATATTAAGTTTAAAGCATAAAATAGGTTTTGGATTAGATGCTTTTTACGACGAATCTCTTTTTGAAACAATGAACCCCGATTCAACATTAAGCCTTTCAACATCTGATATAATGCGCTATGGAATACATGCAAGTTTTGAGGCTGAAATTTACAAACTCATATTGGCAATACATATTGGTACTTATATTTATGCCAATTACAAAGATGATGGGACTATTTATCAACGGGTTGCACTTAGATATATTCTTACAAAAAATATTTATGCCAATGTTTCATTAAAGACAAGTAAAGGCATTGCCGATTATGTTGAATGGGGAATTGGTTATCGTTTTTATTGGAAATAAAATAATTTAAAATTATGATTGGAAAAAAAATAGCTTATTTTTTATTTTTAGCTTTTGTTACATTTTTTAGAGTAATTCCCTTTGGGGTTTTATATATTATATCAGATGGAATGTATTTTCTATTATACAGAATAGTAGGATACAGAAAGTATGTTGTACGGAAAAATATTGATTATGTTTTTCCTGAAAAAAGTATCGTGGAAAAAAGAGAAATAGAACGTAAATTTTATAAAAATTTAACAGACTTGATTTTAGAAAGTTTAAAAGGATATACGCTTAGCGAAAAAGAAATATTAAAACGTTTGAGTGTTACTAATTCAGAAATCTTGGATGAATATTATAAGCAAGGCAAAAGCCTTATTATGGTAGTTGCCCACATGGGAAACTGGGAACTTGCCACAGCGTCTGTTGTAAAAGATTTTAAGCACAAACCTGTTGTTTTATACAAACCGCTTAGCAATAAATATATTGATGCATTTATTTATAAACAAAGAAAAAGGTTTGGATTGGAACTACTTGCTATTTTTAATACAGCTGCTTATTTTAGCAAAAAAAGAGAGATACCGAAAGCTTTTTTTATGGTAGCTGACCAGTACACTCCCAGCAAAAAGAGAAAAAGAACTCTTTTTTTTGGGAAAGATACGGTTTTCTTGCATGGACCGGAAACCTATTCAAAAAAATACGATTTACCCGTAATATATATAGAAGTACAAAAAGTTAAACGCGGGCATTATTTAGCGACTCTTTCGGTACTTGAAGAAAACCCGACAAAATTAAAAGAAGCTGAACTCACTCAAAAATATGCATTAAGATTAGAAGAGTCTATAAGAAAATATCCCGATACCTGGATGTGGTCGCATAAACGTTGGAAAGGTGATATTGCTTATTAATTTCAAAATATTAAAAACCGGTACAATAAGTTTAATCTTTTAGCTTGCTAAAAGTATAACCTAAAATGAGAATTTTTCCCTTCTTTACCACTTTGTCCATTTTGAGTATTTGAATAACATGCCACAATAATAATATTAAGAAAAAAAGATGCTTCATCGGAATAGTTTATAAGTTAGTAATTCAAATTTATTCAATATGTATCAAACGTACAAAATCCATTCTAAAATTCATAAAACTACATCATACTATAATGGGAATTTATTTGTATTTTTGCACTGAATAATTAGATTTTATAAACATGTTGAATTTCAGACGTAAATAATTATAATTTAAATTTTCAAACTATGGTATTAGATCAAATTAAACCCGGAGTAGTAACCGGAGATGATGTGCAAAAATTATTTAAAATTGCAAAAGAAAATAATTTTGCATTGCCCGCAGTAAACGTAATAGGAACACATTCTGCGAACGCTGTACTTGAAGCCGCAAAAGAAGCTAATTCACCGGTTATTATTCAACTATCAAACGGAGGTGCACACTTTTTTGCAGGGAAAAGTATTTCTAACGAAAATCAGAAAGCCGCAATTTTAGGAGGAATAGCAGCTGCAAAACATATCCATACAATGGCAGAAGCCTATGGGGTTGCTGTAATTTTACATACCGACCATGCTGCAAAAAAGTTACTACCATGGATTGACGGACTTTTAGATGCAGGTGAAATGCATTATAAACGCCACGGCAAACCGCTTTTCAGCTCGCACATGCTTGATTTATCAGAAGAATCTTTGGATGAAAATCTTTCTATTTGTGAAAAATATCTGGAAAGAATGAGTAAAATGGGAATGACATTAGAAATTGAGCTGGGTGTAACAGGAGGCGAAGAAGATGGTGTAGATAACACAGATGTAGATAATTCATTGCTTTATACTCAGCCCGAAGAAGTTGCCGAAGCATATACACGATTAAGCAAAATCAGTAATAAGTTCACTATTGCAGCATCATTTGGGAATGTACATGGTGTTTACAAACCCGGTAATGTTAAACTTACTCCCAAAATTTTAAAAAACTCACAAGACTATATCCAAAACAAATACAATACAGCAGAAAAACCGGTTGATTTTGTATTCCATGGAGGTTCGGGTTCAAGCCGTGAAGAGATTAGAGAAGCAATTTCATACGGCGTTATAAAAATGAATATTGATACCGATACCCAATGGGCATTTTGGAATGGAGTTCGTAATTATGAAAAAGCAAATCATGATTACTTGCAAGCTCAAATAGGAAATCCTGAGGGTGATGATAAACCCAATAAGAAAAAATACGACCCTCGTGTTTGGCTTCGTGAAGGTGAAAAATCTATGGCTGCACGTATTAAAGAGGCTTATGAAGATTTAAATGCATTAAACAGAAACTAATTTATTTTTAAAAAAAATAGTTTTATCCATATATTTTTGGGTAAAACTATTTTTTTTTATGTTTGTAAGCTAAATTGAGTGATTATGTACAAAAAAAAGTGCCAAAATATTGAGACTAAAAAGTTTAGAAAAAAGTAAGAATACCGGTTGGTATTTGAGTTTTTTTTGTAAATCTCTTTAACCCAATAGATTGGTGCTTATCGAAGTAGATAATTGCTCAATTTAGGTGTAAATTAAGAAAAACGATTTTGTTAAAGTAAAGATAATTATGGGTTGGTTCAATAGATTAAAGAAAGGCATTAATACAGATACTAAAGATAAAAAAAACATAAAAGAAGGTTTGTGGTATAAATGTCCCGAATGTAAAAAAATAGTTCCTATGGAAGATCACATTAATAACATTAAAGTTTGTGAATGTGGATACCATGACCGGATGAGTACAAAAGAATATTTTAAACTTCTTTTAGATAATAATAAATATAAAGAATTAAATCCAAATCTTCATTCAAAAGATCCATTAGGCTTTGTAGATACAAAAAAATATACCGATAGATTGGCTGCGGTAGAGAAAAAAACAGGTTTGAAAGATGCCATTACAACAGTACATGGAAAAATTGATAATCAAGACATTGTAATAGCAGCCATGAATTTTGAGTTTATTGGAGGTTCCATGGGTTCTGTTGTTGGTGAAAAAATTGCCCGAGCCATTGATTACAGTATTAAAAATAAAATTCCGTTCATGATTATTTCAAAATCAGGAGGTGCAAGAATGATGGAAGCAGCATTTTCACTCATGCAAATGGCAAAAACCGCAGCAAAATTAAATCAATTATCCAAAGCAAAAATTCCGTATATATCTTTATTATTAGATCCAACCACAGGAGGAGTAACTGCCTCATACGCAATGCTTGGAGATATTAATATTGCAGAACCCGGTGCTTTAAG
>JALSLF010000594.1 GCA_026988445.1 Bacteroidales bacterium | reverse complement strand
CTGTTTATCTTTTTATGTTGTGAATTGAAGTATTTTTTTGATGAATGGTGATTGTGGATTGTTGAAACTTGTCTGACTGCAGGTGGCAGGTTTCTAGTTACTGGTAACTGGTAACTGGTTGCTGCTACTGGTTGTTGCTGTCTGGTTGCCGGTTTGTTGGCTGCATAAAAATAAACAGGCTGTAAAACAACATCATAAACAAAATACCCTGAATACGGTTTAGCATTGATTCAAATAAAAAATTTATGGATAAAATGAGCATTAAAAAGAAAAGTAAATAGTGTTTGTTTTTATAAGCATAATAAAAACCACCGGCAATTATCCCCAACAAAGACAGAAATCCTAAAATACCTAAGCCCGCAAATGTTTCCAAATATTGATTATGTGCATTAAGGCGTTCTTCTGCCGCTTCATCAAATCCGTATTTTTTGTATTGTTTTTTTAGTTCGTCATACATATTAGCTGGTCCCACGCCTGTCCATAAATTTTCTTTGATAATTTGAAAGGCTGCAAAATTGGTTTGAAAGCGAGCATCTAATTTTGCTAAGTTGGTCTCTTTTTTGTCCAGTATGCCTATAGTTTGTTTCAATACAGTTTGCATTCGGGTACTGGAAAGAATTGCGGTTGTACTTAGTGCAAGCAAGATTAATCCGGCGAAGAAATATCTTTTTTGTTTTTTTCGTAAAATTTCTAATAAAAATACAGCTATAATACTCGCAGCCAAAGCCAAAAATCCGGCACGCGATTGCAATAAATAAATCATCATTAAAAGAAAAAGAATAGCAATACTTCCGATAATTTTTTGCCATTTTTTATGAATCAATTTTTTTCTGAAAAAATCGACAATTATAAGTAAGGAAAATAAATTAAACATTGATAAATAGGAGGGGTGAAGTATTCTTGATAACCATCCTCCGGAAAAAATGTTTTGACGTATATTTATTAGCTGAAAAAAAGTATATTTTTTTTCTAAGCTACTATAAGGTGAAACAGTTAAATGCCAAGTTCCGTTTTCTATGTGAAGGTTTGTGAAAAAAGCATAAGTGATAAGGTAGAGTGATACGCTTAGGGTAGCCAAGATAAAAGTGAGCAAAATTTTAGAATAATTTTTTTTAATTAAACTGTTTGAACCGCTAATTATTATCGGGAAAAAAGCCATAGACAACTTTTCCTGTATATGATACCAACCTGTGGAACTATTTTTTGCCATGAAAAAAGCAGCTACTGTCAAAATAAAATAAGCGGCAAGTGGAATATAGTATTTATTTTTATAATCAAAACCGGTAAATTTTTGTTTTAAATTACCTTCAAATAACCAAGAAAATATCCAAGCTGTTAAAATGGTTGGCAAAAAATTATCCTTAAAGGGCAATGCAAAAACAAGTAGGAAAAACAGATAGAAATTAATATTTTGAAATATTTTTTGAAATTTTTGCATTTTAAAATAATTTTAAGTTGCAATTACGGATATTTAAATTAGTAATATGTTAACTTTTGCAGCTGATGCACGAATGGCTTTTAGCCCTTAAGAATATTATTATGATAGACTGTAAAGCTTTTTGTATTGATTAACAATTTTGCTCCAATTGAACTGTTTTGCTTTTATTAGGCATTTTCTAGAAATCGTTTCGTATTGATTTATTATTTGTTCTATTTTTAAAGAATAATCTTTTACACTATGTGGATTTACGGAATAACCTACTTCACCATCTTTAAAAAAATGATCAAAGCCTGTGTTTTTACTATAAACAATAGGAGTTCCTTGCGACATAGCTTCAACATAAACTAAACCAAATGTTTCATTCACAGAGGGCATGATAAAAATATCCGATTGACGGTAAATATTAAGCAATTGCTTTTTATCTTTAATAATACCTAAATAATTTATGTTATTGTTATTTTTTATTAACTGCCGGATTTTTTTTTCATAATTTCCTCTACCGCCTACAATTGTTAAATGATATTTATCTTTATCCGAATTTATTAACGCAATAATTCTATGAATATTTTTTTGTTTTAGAAAACTACCAATATATAAAAGTTTAAGCGGATAATCAGGTGTAGCTTTTGGAAGTGGACTATTTTCTATAAATACTTTATTTATACCGTTAGGTATCACTTTTATTTTATTATTAAGATTGGGTACGCTTTTAAATTTATTGAGAATTTTAGTTTTTATGCTTGGCGAAATACAGATTATTTGTTCACTGTTTTTTAATATTTTTTTTCCGAAAAAATATAAAAAAGGCATATATCTTAAATATTTAATGTCTGCATTTCTTATAGCGGTAATATATTTAACTTTATAGTTTGTATTTAATTTATATGCTATTGCACCATCTACGAATAAATTATGAGCATGTATTAATTTAAATTCACTAAAATGTTCACTATTTTTTTCAAAGAATTTTATTAAAGCTTTTGTATATATTCTTATTTTTAAGAAATAAAATATTTTTAAAATTAAGTTGTGATGATTGTAGGCATATCCTTCATATCCTAACCGGTTAAAATCCGGATTTTTCATCCATTTTCTTTTTGGAAAAAAGACAAATTGTTTTATACCGGATATTTTTAGTTCTTCAAAAAAATACCTATAAAGTTGTTGGTTATAAAAACCACTACATATATGTAAAATTTGTAACATTTTATTTAAAAGGATATTGCTTATCAATTAATCTGATGAAGAAATATGTAATAATAATTGCCGCAAGCAGGTAGGCAGGAAATAAGTTTGAATATTCGGATATTAGTGCTATACCAAACAATAGAATATTTATTATTAGTGCATAAATAGTCGTCTTTTGATGACTAAAGCCATATCTGACAATCCGTTGATAAGCATGCTTTTTGTGCGCTTGAGTAAGTTTTTCATTATTTTTCCACCTTCGGTATAATGTAAGTGTTGCATCTATCCAAAATACAGACGATAAAATTATAAAAATAATCAGTGGTGTTTTTTCTATATTTTGATAGTATAAAGCCAATATAATCAAGTTGAAACCAAGAAGTGTACTACCTACATCGCCCATAAATATTTTTGCCGGTTGCCAGTTCCAAATAATGAAGCCGAATGTTGCAAAAGCCAAGATAAGAAATAGATTTGCATTTGTAAAATAAAACATTGACAGGCTTAGAAAAATTGTTTCCATTGAAGCATAGCCGTCAATTCCGTCCAGGAAATTAAAAAGGTTGATGAACCAAATAATACTGATAAATGCTATAAGTGTTAATAGCCATATATTTTCAATATGAAATATTCCTAAATTTAATGTTTGAAAACCATTAATGAAATATAAAGCTAAACCGGCTGATAAAAACTGAGCTCCAAATCGTATATTTGGTTTTAAAGTATAAATGTCATCTAATAAACTGGTAATTACTAAGATAATACCCGAAATAAGGGCAAAAAAAAGTTCCTGTTCGATTTGTTCTCTTATGAATAGATAAGATAAACCTGTAAACCATGCTGTTACAATAGCAACTCCTCCTCCTCTCGGGGTAGGTACAGTGTGCGAGCTGCGCTCGTTTGGCGTATCAATAATTGATTTTTTTATGGCAATTTTTCTGTATATAATGGTAGTAATAAGCGCAATAAAAAAAACTATTATTAAAATTAATGTCATAATTTTTTATTTTGAAACTTGTATTTGTTCAATAATATCAATAAATTGTTTTGCCAATATTTTATAGTCATGCTTTTTTATTACGTAGTTATAGGCATTATCACCCATCTTTTGTTTTTCTTCTACCGAAAGAGTTTTAAATTTTAATAATGCATGAACAATTTCATTGGGATTTTGCGGTTTTATACTTATACCTGCATTTGCTTCTTTAACTATATCGTTACCTGCTTCAACTGCATGGAGTATAGGTTTTTTAGCCATCATATAATCAAAAACTTTATTGGGACTGACACCAAACCGGTATAACGGGCTTTTATTCCAACCGATATACAAAATGTCCATATACGATAATAAATCAGGGACTGAATTTTTGTTGACGGGATCTAAAAAATGGATATTGTTTAAGCCATTTGCTTGTTTTATTAAATTTTCTTTTTCAACTCCTTTGCCAACCAATACAAAGGCAAAATTATTATTGTCTTTTAAAAGGTGAGCGGCTTTGATGAGTGTATCAAGCGCATTAGATATGGCATGACCTCCGGCATATCCTACTATTATTTTCTTTTCTTCTTTTAATTTTTCAAGAAGAACTTGGTGTTTGTCGGGTATTTTTTCTTTATTATTCCAATCTTCTATAAAAATTCCATTGGGTATGTGGTTCCACTTTTTTAAATCTAAACCGTGTTGCCGCATATGTTCTTTTGTTTTTGGAAGCATTGATACAATTGCATCGGCATTTCTATATCCAAAATCTTCTGCTTTTTGCATTACCATGATGAATGGATGATATTTATGAAAACCGCCTAATTCTATCGGAGAAAGCGGCCATAAATCATGAACTTCAAAAATATATTTTGATTTAGCTATTTTTGAAATTTTATGCGCTATATAATTATCTAAAGGGTAGGTTGATGAAGATATAACAACATCCGGTTTATAGGTTTTTGCTAATTTTTTTGATTTTAGAAGTGATTTTAAAACAAATGTTAAAATATTAAAAATCCGGCCAATATTATTTCCTTTATATTTTGGTGTTTTAACCCAAATGTATTTAATATTTTCTATATTTTCTTCGGTAAAATCTTTTTTAAAATGAATATTTTGATGACGTAAATGAGAATTATCAGCTGCTAAGATACAGACTTTATGTCCTAATTTTGTCCATTCCTTAGCCAAGTAATAGGGCCGGTATGCCATACCTAGTTTTGGTGATCCTGCGTAATGACTGATTAAAAATATATTCATTAGATAATTTTATCGTTATATTTTTATTAAAGCGATTCTTTTTTCATATTTTATTACCTGATTGGCAATAATTAACCCGTAAATTAAGTAAAACACTATGTTGGTAACGGAGAAAACAATCAACAAATATGTTATACCGGTAAATTTTATTGCAAAGAGAGCAATAATTGCCATAAACCGGGCAGTTTGCCATATTGCATTTATTTTAAACTTTTCAAAGGCAATCAAAACTTGACCTAAAGGACTAAAAATAAAAGCTATTGAAATATAACTTACCAATATTTTTGCGAAATAGGCTGATTGTATCCATTCTTTACCAAACAAAAGATTAAATGCCGGCTCAGCAAATAGTATAATTAATAAAGTAAAGATTATGGCTATTATTGTAAGAACAATAAATACGGTTAATAAATCATTTTTTACCGGCTTATTATTGTTTTTATTGGCTGCAATTTTTTGCAACAGTCCTTGCCCTACCGAAACCGATACCATTGAACTCGGGATTAATAATATTTTTAGTGCTAATTCTAAATACCCTACTGTGTTTATGGCAAAATTACTTAATGTTAAAAATGTTAATGAACTAAGAACAAATGCATTGAGTAAGTTCGGAATCAGATTGTATTTGGTTAAATAAAACTGATTTTTATAGCTGATGAATATTCTTTTAAAATTAATATTTTTTTTAAACTCTTTTAAATTAAATTTATAACCGAATAAGGCATTGATTAAATATGAAATATTTCCAATTAAATCTCCTAAAAATAAAAAAGCCGGAAAGTGCTTATAAAGGCTTGATATCTGCACTAATGCTTCGTTAAATCTTCTTATTATTTTTCCGCTTGTTATTACTTTAAATTGTTTTGTTCGTAAAAGTAAATAATTTGACGATACCGATACTGAAAATAAAAAAGCACTAAAAAACAATATATAAAAAATGTAATTAAACTTTTCAGGTATTTTAAAAAATATTAAAATATTTTCTTGAAAAAGAAAATACAAAACCGATAGAATAAATGTTATTGCAAATCCGTTTAAAAGTGAGATAACAAAAAGTGTTTCAGCGTGTTTCTTATTTTTTTGTTGCACAATACCTAATTCATATTTAAAAGTAATAACTGCTGCTAAAATGCTTAATATACGATAATAAACTTCAAAAACTCCAAAATCTTCGGGAGTATAAATATGTTTTAATACAGGTTGCATTATTAGCGGAATAATTTGTGCTATAACAGTTCCTGATATTAAAACCAAAGAGTTTTTTATTATTGTATTTTTAAAAATCTTTAACATTAAAGTTTTATTTTTCTTTATAATAGTCTGCTGCCATTTTGCTCATTCCTTCATAAATAGTGTATTGCGGCTCAAAATCTGCAATATCAAATGATGCTTTACTGTTTACTTCTAAATTTCCCCATATTTTATTGTATTTTACCGGAGCCAAATACTTAAATGTATTTAAAAATATTTTTGGAATGCTTATGCAAATTTTTTTCTTTTTGCTTTGCTCTTTAAAGGTTTTTAATATATCGTTTGTTGAAATAGGCATCCCGTCAGAAGGTAAAAATATTCCTGATTTTCTTTTTTTAATAATTTGATTAATAAAATCAATTAGGTTACCTATATAACT
>JALSLF010000593.1 GCA_026988445.1 Bacteroidales bacterium | reverse complement strand
AAATTCTTTTCGTGTATCAACAATGGTCTGTTCTAATTTTGCAGCACCTGTAAAAAATTCAATAACTTCTTTAATATTATCTACGCCGTAAACTTCTAATTTATCAACCACAGCAGCTTCGCGTGCATTTTCTTTTGGTAAAATAAAGCCTTTAAAACCTTCTTCGCGTGCACGTATGGCTATGGGTAATGCTCCTTTTATGGGGCGAACAGTACCATCGAGCGATAATTCGCCCATGATTATATATTTTGAAACCTCCTGTGCGGGTATATCTTCATTGGCAGCCAAAATACCCATTGCCAAAGGTAAATCGTAGGCACTTCCTTCCTTACGAATATCGGCAGGCGCCATATTTATAACAATCTTTTTACCCGGTATCTTATATCCGTGTTGTCTGAGCGCTGAGTCTATGCGTTGCTGGCTCTCTTTAATGGCATTATCGGGTAAACCTACCAGAAAGTACTTATATCCGGCTGAAATATTCACTTCAATAGTAATGCTTAAAGCATCAATACCTTGCACTGCACTTCCGAAAGTTTTTACTAACATATTTTATCAGAAATTATTTACTATTCGTTTAATTCCATTTTTGATATAATCAACATTAAAATTGATTAAGAATCCTAAATTTTTATCTGCAAGCTTTAAATAAGAGATAATTTGTGCTTTGTGAACAGGTAAAATAATATCAACAGCTTTTAATTCAATAATTATTTCATTTTCTACCAAAATGTCAATTCGGAAATCCTTTGTTAATAATTCACCCTTGTAATACAATGGAATTATCACTTGTCTTTTTGCATGTATATTTCTCAGCTCTAATTCTTTTAACATACAATACTCATAGATACTTTCCAATAATCCGGGTCCCATTTCTTTATGAACAGTATAAGCAGCATCGACAATTTCTTTTGATATTTTATTTAGTTGCTCCCGAATCATTTTTTTAATCTTATATTATATTCTTTGTGACTTAGCACCTTGTTTATTAACCGCAAAGCAACAAAGATGCTAAATGATTAAATCAAATTATTTCCTGTTTTTTGCGACTTAGCGACTTAGCGGTGCTAAACCACATAACAGCAAAGACACAAACTATATAATTTACTGTTCTTAAATTTTATTTTCAATATAATGAATTAATGAATGGATAATTTTAATGTGAATTTCTTGAATGCGGTCGGCATAGCCATTATGCTTAACTCTGATTTCCAAATCGCATTCGTTTGCAAGCATCCCACCGGATTTTCCAGTTAGCGCAATTACGTTTATTCCTTTTTCTTTGGCAGTTTTTGCCGCTTTTAAAACATTTTCAGAATTACCGGAGGTGCTTATTGCCAACAAAACATCACCCGCATTACCCATACTTTCAATAAACCTGGAAAAAATATATTCGTAACCGTAATCGTTTGCCACACAAGATATATGCGATGGGTCGGAAATTGAGATTGCAGCAATACCGGGTCGGTTATCGCGAAAGCGTCCGGTAAGCTCTTCGGCAAAGTGCATGGCATCGCTCATTGAACCACCGTTTCCGCAAGAAATAATTTTCCTGCCCGATTTTAGAGCTTTTACCATAATTTCACCGGCTTTTTCTATGTTGTGCACATTATTTTTATCTTCGATAAACGAATTAAGCACCTCTTGTGCCTCTATAAAATCTTTCAATATTAAATTCATAATTTTTATTTAGTATAAAGTACGAAAATACTACTTTTTTTGCTTATGAATTCAGAGTACAAAATAATTATTGATAAAATCAATACTTTTTTAGTATTTCATTACTTCTTTATATCTAAAACAATCTACCGTGTGATCGTTTACCATGCCCGCTGCTTGCATAAATGCATAACAGATGGTACTACCCACAAATTTAAAACCGCGTTTTTTTAAGTCTTTACTCATGGCATCAGATTCTTTGGTACGTGCAGGTATTTCATCCCAATTTTTCCACTTATTAATCATTGTTTTCCCGCTGGTAAATTGCCAAATATATTTATCAAAACTACCAAATTCTTTTTGAATTTTTAAAAATGCTTGGGCATTGGTAACGGCTGCATGAATTTTTAATTTATTACGAATAATGCCCGAATTATTTAATAATTCCTTAATTTTTACTTCATCATAATTTGCAATCTTAAGCGCATCAAAATTATCAAATGCTTTGCGGAAGTTATCGCGTTTTTTTAAAATTGTCAACCAGCTTAGTCCGGCTTGAAAAGCATCGAGAATTAAAAATTCAAACAGTTTTTGGTCATCGTGCAGAGGAACTCCCCACTCTTTATCGTGATATTCAATATGAAAAGGATTATTGTTTGTCCAACCACAACGAGCAATATTTTGATTGTTCATTAATATAAAATTTTATTTTTGAGGAACATTAAATATTTGAATATTAATAGGTGTATTTATCTTTATGGTTTCCATAATAATATTCATCACCGGAGTACTTCCTTTATACCCGTTAAGGCGGTGTGGGAGAAGAAATCCACCGGTTTTACGATAGTCTATATAGTAGGTATTTTCATTTTTCTCAATATTTTCAATTCTAAGAATTAAATAACTCAGTTTATCAATATAATAATAAAGAATTTTATTGTTTTTTGTGATTTTCAATTTATAAACATCTATATTTTCAAGCTTTTCTGTTCCTACAAGTTCAGCACTAATTTCACCCATTAAAAATCTGTTCAAACCGCCGGTCCATTGTAAAAAAAAGTTCTCAGACATATTGTGTTCCGTATCGGTAAAAATTACCGAATCAGTTTTCGAACTATACTCCCAAGAATAAGACCCGTTAGTGCTTTTTATAACGGTAACACTATCGATTTTTGCAAGCATTTTAAATAAATCCGGCAATACACCAAACATGTGCATTTTTAACTTCATTGCTCCTTGCTGAAAAAAACCAAGAATTTCAAAACTCTCAATAGTCTGTTTATCAAATCCAGTAACAGACATATTTTTTTTAATAATTTCATCAGCCGATAACTGGGCAATACTATATTGAGCAACTAATAATATCAACAGAAGACTAATTTGCAGTCGTTTTTTCATTTTTGCATTTGTTATTGTTAAAAAAGTAAAGATAATAATTATTTCAATATCATTAAGAATAACAGATATTTACACACAGTTATCAACAATTAGTGTTAATAAATTTCTCTTGTAATTACCTGAAAACAAAGCGTTTATTTTGTAAAATTCTTTATATTTGTAATCTTATTAACAAACTGTTGATAAATATGGCTAGAGGAAAAATAAAAAAAGACGAATTTATCCGTAAAAACCGGCAAACATTTATGTTTAACGACCTTGAAAAAGATGCTTTGGATAAATTTTGTAAAAAATACAACATCAAAAATAAATCAAAATTTATTCGTGAAGTGGTAATTACTAATATCTTAGAACAATTTGACAGAGATTACCCTACGCTTTTTGAAGAATTTGAAAGAAAACACCGTCCGATACAGAAAGTGATTGTGTTTGATAATTAATTTTCAACTCATTGAACGAAACCGGAAATAAACGTTCAGATGTCCTGTCGGGCAATTTGAAGTTTACTTTCGGCTCTTCTGCTTAAAATACTTTATTGCAGTATCTTATTATAAAGGGTACAGTAAATATTTTTTCCTCATTGCCTTATATTTATCCAGCTCCGGTTTCCAACTTGCTTTTATTTCTTTTTCGGATAATCCATTATTGATTTGTTTCAATAATTCATCATTACCGGCCAATAGGTTAAACCAACGCACTTTTGTTACTAGCGTATCACCTTTTTCTTTGAACTTTTCAGCAAAATTAATCAGGTACTTTAATGTAAAAAATACCGTATCGGGATTTGCTTTTCGTAGATCAATGCCATAGCAAACTTTACCTTCTTGAATCGGGTCCATCTGCATTCCGGGAATATCGTGAGGAATAAATAAAGAGTCGCCAAAATCTGGGTCGGGATAAGCAACAACTTGAAAAGGGAATTTTGTACCACGCCCAACACTAACCTCTGTGGCTTCAAAAAAACATAGTGAAGGATAAAGCCTGATTGATAAATCGTTCGGTAAATTCGGAGAAGGTTTCACCGGCAATGAATAATGCATTGAGTGCTTGTAGTTTTTCATCGGAATTACAGTCAAATCGCACACCCTACCATCTTCTAACCACTTTTCACCGTTAATCATTTTAGCCAGTTCGCCAACGGTAAGTCCGTGAACAATAGGTATGGGGTGCATACCCACAAACGACTTAAATCCTTCTTTGCGTACGGGCCCGTCCACATAATCGCCTAAGGGGTTAGGACGGTCTAAAACGATAAACGGAACATTATTTTTTGCACAAGCTTCCATTGCTTCGTGCATACTACTTATATAGGTAAAAAATCGGGCACCGGCATCTTGAATATCAAAAATCAGGACATCAATATCAGCCATTTGTTCATCTGTGGGCCGCCTGTTTTTTCCATACATTGAAACAATAGGCAATCCTGTTTTTTCATCCAATTCATTATTAATATGTTTCCCTCGGTCAATATTTCCGCGAAAACCATGCTCTGGCGCAAATATTTTTTGCACTTTTATCCCTTTTTCCAATAAAAAATCAAGCAAATGTTCATTTTTCACCAACGAGGACTGGTTCACAACCAAACCTACACGCTTATTTTCCAATAAAGGAAAGTATTTTTCGTATTGTTCGGCTCCCATTACAATAGGTATAGTTTCTACTGCCAATGCTTTATTTTTTTGCGTATGTACATTGCTGCAAGATACAGCCACCAGGAAAGTAATCAATAAAAAATTGTAGTTATTCATAATTCAAAATCTTAAAAATTATTTTAATCAAAGATACAATTTTTTACAAAAATATGTAATTTGTATGACAAATTTTTCTTAATTTGCATTTCATCTCTTATCTTTGTTTTGCAAAAATCTAATAATTCTAAACTATGTATCATTTTACAAAAACTCTTTTGGTAATTATCCTTTTACAAGGAAGCTTGTACGCTCAAAAACAAGCACCTGCCTTTTTGCAAGAAGAAACTCCATGGGCAGATTCGGTATTTAAAACATTAAGCCCTGATGAACGCATTGCACAATTACTTCATGTAGCAGCTTATTCAAATCGGGACAAAGCCCATATTGAAGATTTAGCAAAAATGATTAAAAAATACAAAATAGGTGGTTTAATCTTTTTTCAAGGCGGACCGGTTCGTCAAGCCGATATGACCAATTATTTTCAATCGATATCAAAAGTTCCTTTATTTATTTCAATAGATGCAGAATGGGGCTTAGGTATGCGTTTAGACAGTACGCTGAAATTTCCTTATCAGATGTCTTTAGGTGCCATTAAAAACGACAGTTTAATTTTTGAAATGGGTAGAGAAATTGCCCGGCAATGTAAAAGAATGGGTATTCAAATTAATTTTGCACCCGTTGCCGATATTAATAATAATCCCAAAAATCCGGTAATTAATTATCGTTCTTTTGGTGAAAATAAATATAAAGTTACCCGAAAAAGCTTGATGTATATGAAAGGCATGCAAACCGAACATGTACTTGCCAATGCCAAACACTTTCCCGGACACGGCGATACTGATTTTGACTCGCACAAAAGCCTACCCATAATTAATCATAGTAAAACACGTTTAGATACGCTTGAATTATATCCTTTTAAAGAACTTATAAATCAGGGAATAGCAAGTATTATGGTGGCTCATTTGAATATTCCTACGCTTGACTCAACACCTAATTTAGCTTCTACGCTATCAAAACCAATAGTTACCGGTTTGTTAAAAGAGCAGCTTGGTTTTCAAGGAATCATATTTACCGATGCATTAAACATGAAAGGTGTATCAAAATTTTATGAGCCCGGTCAGGTAGATGTAAAAGCACTTTTAGCCGGAAACGATGCCCTTTTGTTTAGCGAAGATGTGGAAAAAGCAATATCGGAAATAAAAAAGGCAATAAAAAAAGGACTAATCACACAGAAAGAAGTAGATGCCCGCTGCTACAAACAATTAAAAGCAAAAGAATGGGCAGGTTTAAACCACTGGCAAGCTATTGATACAAAAAATCTGGTTGCCGATTTGAACAATAATAAAGCAAAAGCATTAAACCGTAAACTTACCGAAGCATCTTTAACTCTTTTGCGCAACGAAAACAACATTGTTCCACTTATGAACTTGGAAAAAACAAAAATTGCGGCTGTTTCAATAGGAACAGGGAATAAAGATGTGTTCCAAAACAGATTGGCTTCTTATACACAACTGGATAATTATTACATCAATAAAAAAGCAAGTATGGAGGAGTTTAATAAATTAAAAGAACGGTTAAAATCTTATGATTTAGTTATTTGCTCTTTACAGGATTTGAGTAAATTTCCGCGTAACAAATTTGGCGTAACAGAACAAAGCATTGATTTTGTAAATTATCTTAGCCAAAATCAAAAAACCATTGTTGTATTATTTACCAATGCTTATGCTTTGGCTGAATTTAAAGAGATTAATAAAGCTAAAGCTTTAATTGTAGCTTATCAGGAAAGTG
>JALSLF010000592.1 GCA_026988445.1 Bacteroidales bacterium | reverse complement strand
TAAATTAATGAAAAACCGTATTCCTGATAGAATTAAACGTCTATCAAATTTAATTTTTAATACAAATGAATGCGATGACTTTATCGTTAAGCTCGAAACATTTTTCCGGCAAATAAAAGCTCCAATAAAATTGCAGGATATAAATATTGACGAAAGCCGGAAAGAAGAAATAGTAAATGCAATGATAAAAACAAAAGTAAACGGATATTATCAAGAATTAAGCGAAACAGATTTAGAAAAAATAAGCGAACTAATGTTTGGAAATAAAATTTAACAATGCAAAACCTGACAGCGTGCGATAGCTCCTGTCCGTATTTTTAACAAAAATAGATTGCAGGTGAACAAGTTTTAAGTGTTTTATAGTTTAACAGTTTAATAGTTTAACAATCCGCCGGTGGTCGGACAAGTTATTCAACAATCATTGAACGATAGCAACCAAAAAAACCAATAATCATTAACAGTAGCCTAACAACATATCAATTTAACAATTTAACAATAGAACAATATATCAATTTAACAATTTAACAATAGAACAATATATCAATTTAACAATATAAAAAATGCAATACAATATAGGAGATAAAGTTCGTTTTTTAAACGATGTTGGAGGTGGAACAATCGTAAAATTTATTGACAAAGAAACAGTTGCTGTTTTAAATGACGATGATTTTGAAATTCCGGTACTGATTAGAGAGTTAATTCCGGTAAACGTAGGTGATTATGACGCACCAAAACTTACAAAAGATGATTTAGCTTATGAAGAAATCACTAAAAAACACAAAAATACAGAACCGGAAGAGGAGCCTGAAGAAAAAGAAGACGATTCAATTAGCACCTTGTTGGCTTTTGTACCCGTAAATCAAAAAAAACTGACCGAAAGTGATTTAGAATTGTATTTTATCAACGATAGTAATTATTATGTTTTTTATAATGTAATGATAAAATTCGGTGCATATCATGTAAGTCATCCGGGTAAATTAGAGCCAAACAGCAAAATTGCGCTGAAAACTTTTAAAAAAGAGCTTTTCAAAGACATGGACTCATTAGTAGTACAAACGCTGTTTTATAAGCAAAAACCTCATAATGTAAAACCGGTTATTTCTAAAGAAATAAAACTTAATCCTGTTAAGTTTTTTAAACAAAGTAGCTTTACCGAAAACGATTTTTTTTACGAAAATGCTTTTATTGTAAATATTTACGATGAAAACAAACAGGTACAGCCCATGCCTGAAATAAGTCCCGAAGAAATTAAACGGGCAATGTATGAAAAAAATAAAAGTGAAAAAGAAAATAAAGCCAAACAATTACGATCGCCCAAAAGAAAAGAAATACGTGAAATAGATTTGCATATTCATGAGCTTTTAGATAATACTAGCGGAATGAGCAATAAAGAAATGCTAGATGTACAAATGGAGCATTTTGAACGCGAAATGCAAAAAGCCATTCATGAAAAAGTGCAAAAAATTGTTTTTATTCACGGAAAAGGTAATGGTACTTTAAAAACCGAGTTACGCAATGAACTGAAACGTAAATACAAAAAATACCGTTTTCAAGACGCATCTTTTCAAGAATATGGTTTTGGCGCAACATTGGTTTATTTACATTAAAACTTTTGAACGTCCGACAGGACTTCAAAACGTTTAAACTAGCGAAAAGCCCAAACGTTCAAATGTCCTAAAAGACGATTTGAAGTTTTAGAAACTTTTAAACGTCCGCAAGGACTTTAAAACGTTTCAACTTGAGAAAATCTCAAACGTTCAAATGTTCTAAAAGACGATTTGAAGTTTTTAAAAACTTTTGAACGTCCGGCAGGACTTTCAAAACGTTTAAAGCAAATCCTCTAAAAATTTAAAAAAAAGAATGCTTAAATACAAACTTATCAACAACAAAAAAACCAATCACCTAAACATCAAACACTTATAAATCTATTAAAAAACATTTTTCAAATCAATTTTTTATTCTTTCTTGAAACTTGTAAATTTGCATAGCTTAAAAATAAATTCTGAATTTGTATGGACAATTTCATAGTATCGGCACGTAAATACCGTCCGGCAACTTTCGATTCGGTTGTTGGGCAAAAATCGCTTACTACCACATTAAAAAATGCCATTAAAAACGAACATTTGGCTCATGCTTATTTGTTTTGTGGTCCTCGTGGTGTAGGTAAAACAACCAGTGCGCGTATTTTTGCAAAAACCATTAATTGTCAAAATTTAAGTGCCGAAATTGAGCCTTGCAACGAATGCGAATCATGCAAAGCTTTTAATGAGAACCGTTCATACAATATTCATGAGCTGGATGCAGCCTCCAACAACTCGGTTGAAGACATCCGCACACTGATTGACCAAGTACGTATTCCGCCGCAAATCGGTGAAAAAAGCGTTTATATTATTGATGAGGTGCACATGCTTTCTTCGCAAGCCTTTAATGCATTTCTGAAAACACTGGAAGAGCCGCCAAAACATGCCATTTTTATATTGGCAACTACCGAAAAGCACAAAATTCTGCCTACTATTCTTTCACGTTGTCAAATTTTTGATTTTAACCGTATTACCGTAGAAGATATTACCGAACATTTAGCATACGTAGCGGAAAAAGAAAGTATAGAAGCAGAGCATGATGCATTAAATATCATTGCCCAAAAAGCAGATGGTGCCATGCGCGACGCACTCTCTTATTTTGACCAAATTGTTAGTTTTTCGGGGAGTAAAATTACTTATAAAAGTGTAATTGAGAACTTAAATGTTTTAGATTATGATTATTATTTCCGCTTGACCGATGCTTTTCAAAAAAATGATTATAGTACAGCTTTGCTTATTTTTAATGAAATACTTACCAAAGGTTTTGACGGTCATAATTTCATTGTAGGCTTAGCCGGTCATTTTAGAGATTTATTGGTAAGTAAAGACCCGCAAACTGTTGAATTGCTTGAGGTAGGAAAATCAATCAAAGAAAAATATCTGGAACAATCGAAAAATGCTTCGCTACAATTTTTATTGCAAGCTTTAAATATTGCAAGTGCTTGCGATTTGAATTATAAAAACAGCCAAGACAAGCGTTTACACGTAGAATTGGCACTTTTTAACATGTGTCAAATTACCAATAAACCTGTGGTACCCACAAATCAAATACAAAAAGCAGCTAAAACAGAGGAAGAAAAACCGGAATATCAAAAAAAAACAGAAGTAAAAAATAATACGAGCACCATATCTATTAAATCAGCTTTGAGCGGAAAACCCACACCCATAAAACAAGTTGAAAATAATGAGCCAAAAGAAAAAATCCAAGAAAAAGAAAAAATAAGCAATACATTTACAGCCGAAGATTTAATTAATGCATGGAATACTACTGCCGGTAAAATTAAACAAACAAAACCACGTTTACACAGTATTTTAAAAATGTCGAAACCTGTTTTGGCAGCAAATTTTGAAATAAAATTTAATGTGGGTAACGATTTACAGCGTGATGCACTTATTAAAGAAGAAAAAATGCTGTTATCATCATTAAAAGAGCTTTTGCAAAATGATGAAATAAAATTAACTATCGGAATTAGTAAACAAGAACAAACAAAAAAACACCTGTTTACCGATGCAGATAAATTCAAATACCTAAACGAGAAAAATCCGAATGTTGCAAAAATAAAAACAAAACTTAATCTGGATTTTTAAGCCAACTACTTCATCTATTAAAAAATTAAATATTTAATTATTAGATATTTATATTTCTGTACGTAAATTTTCACTAAAAGACATTAGGGTTAATCGTTTTATAATTGTATATTTATAAAAGAAAAAATGCAGTTTTGTTTTTACAGATTTTTCTATTAATTATTTTTAACCAAGTCATACATCAAATTATGGGATATAAATACCTTATTATACTTTTATTTTTAATTCCTGCAATAAATGTTTTTTCACAAAACAAGACAAATCCGGATTTTCAAAATAAAAAACAAATAGAGCCGGATATTTGTATTGTTCAAGCAAAAATTGTAAAAATAATTCCGGCAAGAAAAAAAATATCCAAGCAATCATGCAAACAAGCCCCCTGTATTGCTATTATTCAGATAATTAAAATAGATAAAACAGGGAGAACTTTCCCTGAAAAATTTGCAGAGGGACAAAAAATAGAAGTTAAATTTACTTGTTCATTACTACCGAATGAAAATAAAAAACTCCCCGGATTGAAAAAAAAGAATATCTTTAAAGCAGCAATAAAAGCAAAGCCTAAAATGAACACAAACAGTTCTGAATATTTAATACAAACTTATCAAAAATTATAATTAATTAGTGCTATGAAAATTTTTACAAAAACAATTATCTTTTCTATCCTGATATTTTTATCGTGGATAAACTTAAATGCACAAACAAAACCAATTGTAAAAGACGATCCGATTAATAGGGTAATATACGAAACAAGAAGACTGGTTAATCCTTTAACAGGAGAGATTCCTGACAATATAAGAGCAAAGGAACTTATTTTTGCAAAACAAATTCCCAAAAATAATCTAAAATCAGGAAATGCAGTAACATGGACACACCGGGGTCCCTTTAATGTGGGTGGACGCACCAGAGCATTAGCCATTGACAAAACCAATGAAAACATTATTCTTGCAGGAGGTGTTTCGGGTGGCATGTGGCGCTCTGTAAATGGTGGCTCATCATGGACAAAAGTTACCAATTTAGATGATTTACACAGCGTTACAGCAATAGCACAAGATCCAATTAATACAAATATTTGGTACTACGGTACCGGAGAAATTAGTGGGAACTCGGCTCGTGCTTCGGGTGCTCCATACAGGGGTAACGGTATCTTTAAATCTGTTGATAACGGACAAACTTGGACACAATTAGCTTCAACCTCTTCTACTCCTCAAACCTTTAACAGCGATTTTCAATATTGTTGGAATATTAAAGTTTCACCTACAAACAGTTATGTTTATGCTGCAACTTATGGGCGGATTTATCGTTCAACAGACGCAGGAGTAAATTGGACGGCTGTTTTTGACAGTAAAGATATAAACCTTGCAAATCCCTCATCTACCAGCGTTACCGATATAGCGATTGATTCAAATGGGAAAATATATATAGCTGCCGGTACCGATGGAGATATTGGTGGTTTTTTTATATCGCTGGATAATGGAGATACTTGGATAAATATTACACCGGACAATAATACATATCCTGATTTCCCCGTAGATTTTAACAGGACTGTTATTGCTGTTGCCCCAAGTAATGAAGATATTGTTTATTTTTTAACTTATGTAGGCAAAGACGCAAACGATAATCCGATACACAGTTTATGGAAATATACCTACGATAGCAACACAAATACTTATTCATGGACTAATTTATCAACAAACCTGCCTGCACAAGGGGGCTCAACCGGTGATTTTGATTCGCAAGGAGGTTATGATCTACTTATTAAAGTGAAGCCCGATGATGAGAATTTTGTAATAATTGGCGGAACAGACTTATGGCGTTCAACCGATGGTTTTACCACAAGCAATAACTTAACAAAAATTGGCGGATACGCTCCTACCAATGATACATACGCAGGATACTCAAATCATCATGCAGATCAACATTCATTGGTTTTTTATCCTTCGGATAATAATAAAGTAATTTCCGGACATGATGGCGGTTTAAGCCTAACCACTAATATCTATAAAACAAGTCTTCAAAATGACGGTTCAGAAGAAACCGTAGTTTGGAACTCATTGAATGCCGGTTATTTGACAACGCAGGCTTATGCAGTTGCTATGGATATGGAAACGAGTGGAAGCTCGATTATAGTTGCCGGATTTCAAGATAATGGCACCTGGCGAACCGATAACTCTTTCGGCACTGCATCTTGGTATAGTGTAGGCGGTGGTGACGGAGCCTACTGTGCCGTTATTAATAATGGAAATGAATATTATCAATCCTCACAAAACGGAACGGTATATAGAAATTGGCTGGATGCGGGAACGTGGAAATGGACACAAGTTGACCCTGATGGAGCCACGGATCAAGATTTTATTAATCCGTTTATTTTAGACCCAAACAATTCTAAAATAATGTATTACCCGGCAGGTAAAATTATTTGGCGCAATAGTGATTTAACTGAAATACTGGCATTCAGTAATAGTCCGACCTTAATTAACTGGGATAAAATGACAAAGACGGATGTTGGAAACGACTGGATTTCAAATCTTGATATTTCAAGTAATCCTGCCAACATTCTTTATTACAGTACTTATGGAGGAAAAGTATATAAAGTAGAGAATGCCAATACAGGCGATCCGGCACCTATTGAAATTACCGGAAATAATTTTCCTACGGGAACAATAGGCAGCGTTAAAGTAAATCCTTATGATACTTCAGAAATATTGTTATCTTTTACTAATTACGAAGTAGTAAGTATTTGGCATACTTCGGATGGTGGACAAAATTGGGAATCAATAAGCGGTAATTTGGAAGAAAATCTTGACGGAACAGGAAGCGGACCATCCGTTAGATGGGTTGAATTGCTAAAAAAAGATAACGGCGATAAAATTT